>NZ_DJJJ01000035.1:0-239273 GCF_002434085.1 Acinetobacter sp. UBA6571
AAAGGGAAGGAGCTATTTTGTATTTTGTTGATAGGCGGTAACTGTAGGTACACGACAGCCGCCAGCAGCAGGCAAGATAAGCCAAGCATATTCCAGATCTGCTGCCAGCTCCAGAACTCTAACAGGAATGGTATAAACAGCAGGGCGAGACCCACACCTAATCCCATATAGGATCCCCACAACCCCATTTTCAGGTTAAGTGATTCAGGCGTACTCAGCTGTTTAAGCAAAGCTGGAGCACATAAAGTGATAAAAAGGAAGCCAATACCTTCAATAAAACGGAAAATAAACAGGCTATAAAGATCGTTAATCCATAAACTGCCCATGCTTGCACAGCCTAGAATGACTAAACCCAATGTAAGACATCTTTTTAAACCAAAATATTGTGAAAGCCCACCCAAGCTTAGAGCAAAACACATACCAGCTGCTTGTACCAGCGAAAGCGCTAAACCTGCCTGAGTTAAACTCAGGCCAATTTCCTGCTGTAGAATGGGTAAACCCGCAGATAGTTTACCTACGTGAATAGCGGCTAGGTAACCTGCGAAAATGATGCAAAAATTAGTCTTTAAAGAAGCTAGAGCCACGTTTTTCATCCATGAAAATACTGGAGTTTTTTTGAATATTAAGAGAATTTTTTTATAGTTTATAATGAGATTCTATAAAAAAATTAGAATTTTTGCATAATATGATAATTTTAATTTTTATTAATCTTATATTTGAATCAGTAAAGCTCTTATACAAAACTTTACTCAAGAGAAAAATCATAATAAAGAACGAGAAGGGATATTTTATCTTTAATTAAATTAAACNNCTCGATAATTATACGAATTTATATAGGGTTAATAATAAAACTAGTTTAAACTTTAAAATTCCAAGAAAAAAACGATGACATGCTTGGTGAAAAAAAGTAAATAAACTTTTCGAAGCTTAAACTTTGTGATTACAATTAGCGGTCAAAAAACTGGTTCCCAGTCGAATTATTTTAGTATTGAAGAATTAAGCCGTGTCTGACTCACAACAACGTATTTCCAAACATGTCATGATTATGGCTGCCGGCACAGGCGGCCATGTTTTTCCTGCGCTTGCTGTTGCCAAACAATTACAATCAGAAGGTGCTCAGGTTTCATGGTTGGCAACTCCTCAGGGTATGGAGAACCGCCTGCTTCAAGATCAGAAAATTCCAATTTACCAGATTGATATTCAGGGGGTACGTGGTAATGGCATACTTCGTAAACTCATGGCCCCCTTTAAAATTTTAAAGGCAACTTTTAGTGCTATGCGTTATATGAAGCAGCTAAAAATTGATGCGGTGGCTGGTTTTGGTGGATATGTTGCAGGACCTGGTGGCTTGGCTGCTCGTTTATTGGGTATACCTGTCATTATTCATGAACAGAATGCCGTAGCCGGTTTTACCAATATACAGCTTTCTCGTATTGCAAAAATAGTCTGTCAGGCATTTCCAGAAACTTTTCCGCCACAGTCCAAAGTGGTCACAACCGGTAATCCGGTTCGTAAAGAAATTGCTGAAATTCTAAATCCAAAATGGCGCTATGATCAGCGTGCAGCTGCACAGGCACCGCTAAATATTTTAATTGTGGGAGGCTCACTAGGTGCACAAGCATTAAATGAGCGAGTCCCTGCCGTATTAAAACAGTTTGATATGCCTTTAAAGGTATTTCATCAGTGTGGACAAAAACAGCTGGAACTTACCCAGTCTGCCTATCAGGGAGCACCAGCGAGTTTACAAGTTGAAGTACAGCCATTCATTACCGATATGGCCAAAGCTTATAGTGATGCTGACTTAATTATTTGTCGTGCTGGCGCACTTACTGTTACTGAAGTCGCAACTGCTGGGGTGGCTGCCATATTTGTACCTTTACCTATCGCTGTAGATGATCATCAGACTGCCAATGCCCGGTTTCTAGCAGATTTGGATGCTGCCAAAATCTGTCAGCAAGCCGTCATGAGCCCTGAATATTTAAAAGAACTTTTAGCGCCCTTACTTAACCGCCAGTTACTGACTGAAATGGCAGTCAAAGCGCGGCAACAGGCACAACCGAATGCAACTCAGCACGTGGTTGATTTAATTAAAAAATTGTAATATAGAGTTTATTATGTCTCCTTCTATTCCTGCTGAACAAGTTAAAGAATTAATTAAAATTCCTGAAATGCGCCGTATCAAGCAAATTCATTTTGTCGGAATTGGTGGGGCAGGTATGTGTGGTATTGCCGAAGTACTTAAAAATCAGGGTTACTGCGTTTCAGGCTCAGATATTAAGGCCTCGAAGACCACAGCTCAGCTCGAAGAAAATGGTATTGAAGTATTTATTGGCCATGCGGCTGATAATATTAAAGGTGCCAGTGTACTGGTAGTGTCTACCGCAATTGATCCTGAGAACCCGGAAGTCAAAGCCGCGATCGAACAGCGTATTCCAGTGGTACGCCGTGCCGAGATGCTGGGCGAGCTGATGCGTTACCGTCATGGAATTGCAGTAGCAGGGACTCATGGTAAAACCACAACTACCAGTCTCCTGACCTGTATGCTGGCAGAAGAAGGTATGGATCCTACTTATGTTATTGGCGGCTTGCTGAACCGTACTGGTGTAAATGCTGCATTAGGAGCAAGTCGTTATATCGTAGCTGAAGCCGATGAGTCAGATGCATCCTTTTTACATCTTGAGCCAATGGCAGCCATTGTGACCAATATCGATGCTGACCATATGGATACTTATGGCGGTAGTTTTGATGTACTGAAAGATACCTTTATCCAGTTCCTTCACAAGCTGCCATTTTACGGCTTGGCAGTTGTATGCGGTGATGATGCCAATATTCGTGAAATCATGCCGCGGATCGCGCGTCCATTATTAACTTATGGCTTCAATCCAGACAATGACATTCGCGCTGTCGATGTTGAACAGGATGGCATGCGCAGTCACTTTACGGTATTACGTAAAGATCGTGAGCCATTACGCCTGACGATTAACCAGCCCGGCCTGCATAATGTATTAAATGCACTGGCAGCTATTGGTGTTGCAACAGATGAAGGTGTATCCGATGCGGCAATTGGCCGTGCACTGGAAGGTTTCAGTGGCGTGGGGCGCCGTTTCCAGGTTCAGGGTGAGTTTGGGCTGGAACAGGGTACAGTCAAGCTGGTCGATGACTATGGACATCATCCGAAAGAGGTAGAAGCTACCATCAAGGCTGCACGGCAGAGCCACCCTGACCGTCGACTGGTTATGATGTTCCAGCCTCACCGCTTCAGCCGTACCCGAGACTGTTTTGATGACTTTGTCGATGTACTTTCACAGGTTGACCAGTTACTGTTACTTGAAGTTTACCCTGCTGGTGAAAAGCCGATAGTGGGTGCGGACAGCCGATCGCTAGCACGCAGCATCCGTCTGCGTGGCGAGGTTGAACCAATCCTGATCGATCCGGTCGAAGGCAATCTGCAGAATGTTATACAAAAAGTGTTACAACCGAATGACTTGTTATTAACCCAAGGTGCAGGTAACGTGGGGGCTATTTCACTTGAACTCGCTCATCACCAGCTCTATCTGAAATAGGACTTTTGGGTCATTTAAAAAATATTAGTGATAAAACTTTAAGGATATCAACGTGTCAAATGCTTTAAAATTCGGCAAAGTTGCAGTATTGCTTGGCGGGAAATCAGCAGAGCGAGAAGTTTCGTTAGATAGTGGTCGTGCTGTGCTTGAAGCATTGATACGTTCAGGGGTGGAAGCCGAGGCCTTTGATCCACAAGAACGTTGTGTCACTGAACTGGTGAATTATGACCGCGCTTTTATTGTATTGCATGGTCGTGGCGGTGAAGATGGACAGATTCAGGGTGTACTGGAGTGGTTAAATATTCCATATACCGGCACAGGGGTACAAGGTTCTGCGATTGGTATGGACAAGATCAAAACCAAGCAGGTCTGGCAGGGCAGTGAACTGCCGACAGCCCCACACCGTATTGTGAGCAAAGATACCGATGCTGATGAGGTAATTGCCAGTCTTGGTTTGCCATTCATCATTAAACCGGTACATGAAGGTTCAAGTATTGGCATGAGTAAGGTAGAAAAACCTGAAGACTTTGCTGAAGCTTTGGCCAAGGCCACTGAACATGATGCTGTAGTCATGGCAGAAAAATGGATTAATGGCCGTGAGTTCACGATCGTATTGCTAAATGGCCAGGCCCTGCCAGTTATCCGTCTGGAGCCACCAAAAGATGTCGCGTTTTATGATTATGAAGCTAAATATAATCGTAATGATGTGCAATATGGTATTCCTTGCGGCTTAAGTGAAGCTGAAGAGAAGACGCTTCAGGAGCTGGCCTTGCGTGCATTTCAGGCAGTGGGCTGTAAAGGCTGGGGCCGTATTGATGCCATGCAGGATGAACAGGGTAATTTCTGGCTGCTTGAAGTCAATACTGTACCAGGCATGACCAGCCATTCACTGGTTCCTAAAGCAGCCAAGGCTGTGGGTTATGATTTTGACCAGCTTTGTGTCACGATTTTGGAGCAAACACTGCAATATCATGGAGTAGACCAGTAAGCCATGGCTCAGCTTCCGACTTCTATGCGCCGTAAACCGCGGGCAGCAATTACTTCTATTCATGAAAAACCACCAACCCGGAAGGAAAAGCTTACTAATCTGGGTGGGTGGCTGATGCTGGTAATTGCCTGCTTGGTGCTGGTTATAGGAGTTTATGGTTTATACCGGGTTATGACAGATGCTACTGTAGCTGAACTTCAGGTAGTTGGAGCACGCTCCGATGCTGAACAGCAGCAGCTGGTCAAACATCTGGACCCGGTAATTCAGGCTAACTATTTTACCTCTGATCTGGAACAGATCCGGGACGAAGCCTTGGAAATATCTTGGGTAGATAGAGTCGTCGTATCACGTGCATGGCCAAATGCCATCCGGGTACGTGTTATGCCACGTCACGCAATTGCCCGTTGGGGAACAGGACGACTGCTTAGTGACAGTGGGGATATTTTTACTGAGGCGGTGTATAGCAGTCATCAGCAATTGCCCTTACTTCATGGTCCGGCCAGTCAGTCCAAGGTGATGATGCGCCGTTACAATGAGATCAATCAATTATTTCGACCAGTCAATTTGCGTTTAAAAGAACTTTATTTAACAGAACGTATGACTTGGTTTATGCAATTTGATTCTGGACTTCGTATTATCGTGGACCAAGATCAGACTATGAGTAAACTGCAACGTTTGAGTCATCTGGCACAAACTGACTTAAAACCAGTGTGGAACAAAATCTCGGCAATTGACCTGCGTTATCGTAATGGCCTGGCTATTCAGTGGAAAAGTGCAGCACCACCTAAAATTATAAATAGTCAGTTTGTTGTAACGATTGATGACACAAGCATTGCAGGCGGAATAAGGGCAAAGCCATAATACGTGGCTTTATAAGATTGAGGCATTGGGCCAAATATAAACAACGAACATAAAATGGTAGTGATTAATGAGTGAAGCTGTTCCCTCGGTTGTTGCGATTGATATTGGGACGCACAAAGTTTCAGTTTTAATTGGTAAGGTCCATGCTCCGGATAATATTCAGGTCATTGGTATGGCGAGTGCTCGCAACCGGGGTATGAATAAAGGAAAAATTGTCAGTCTCGATAAAGTCATTGCCGCAATAAAAAATGCTGTCGCAGAAGCAGAAAATATGGCGGAATGCCGTATCCACTCGGCCTGGGTGTCTATACCAAGTACAGAATTAAAAAGTTTCTATGCGGCTGGCCGTACCCCTGTTACAAATCCGGAACGTATTATCAGCACCAATGAAGTGGTGCGTGCGCTGGAACTAGCCAAGGCAAGCCATGTAACAGCAGACTACTATCTGGCCAGTGCTGTACCATTAGGTTTTGAACTGGATGACACGCCAGAATGGGTGCAAAATCCGATTAACATGTCAGCACAAAGTATGACCGGACATTATCAGCTAATGATGATGCCAATCAGCACTATGCAAAATCTTGACCGGGCCATGAAAGGTGCAAATATTGGGGTCGAGAAGATGGTGGTATCTTCTTTGGCAACATCGGAAGGCAGCCTGTTGAAAGATGAAAAAGAATATGGCGTCTGTCTGGTCGATATAGGCGCAGGTACCACCAATCTGGCGGTCTATCTTGATGGTCATTTAGCACTGGTTCATACCTTGCAGCGAGGAGGGGAGCATGTTACCCGGGATATTGCTGCTGTGCTGCAAACAACGACTGAGGAAGCCGAGCGTATTAAAATATTACATGGTTGTGTTGATTTGCATGCAGTAAAGCCTGATCATATGATTCAGGTACAAGGGATTGATGGTCCGCAAACGATTAGTCGCATTGAACTTGCAGAAATTATTATTGCACGCTATGAAGAAATTTTTTCTAAAATTCGAGAAGAACTAGAACGAAGTGGTGCAATTCATGGCTTGTATCATGGTGTCGTGCTTACAGGGGACGCATGCCAGATCGAAGGCATGGTAAATCTGGCGCGCCGTATGTTAGGTGTATCCGCCCATTTAGGTAATCCGCCTTTACAGGTGTATGCAGAAGAACAGCATCAGGCTTCTTTGCGTCGCTCAATGTATGCCACTGCTTCAGGCTTGCTACTTTTTAGCCAAAGTGAAATGCAGGCAACCGTTGATGAGCCGGAAGAAACAGAGAAACGCCCATTCTGGAGTCGGGTTGCCAATGGATGGACTAACCTGAATAGCAAACTAAAATCGATCTTCTAGGATGTATGGGTTTTTTGGGAATATTGTTAGGAAGTTGTAAGTGAAAAGCCGTGTACTTGACAAGGTGAGCATTGCACAGCATTCTAAAAAATATTTTTTACAGATCAAGGCAGTATACGGGCTAAAGTGACTGCCACAATTTAATTAGGAAATCTAAAGGTCATGTTGTCCTCATTTGAACTAATAGAAGATGAACCAAGCGATAGCAACGGTCAGGCCCGTTTCACTGTATTTGGTGTAGGCGGTGGTGGCGGTAATGCTGTACAGCATATGGTGCAGTCCGATATCAAAGGTGTAAAGTTTGTCTGTGCTAATACCGACAAACAAGCTCTCGACCGGATGAACGCTCCATTTAAAATCCAGCTTGGCGAACAAAGTACACGTGGTCTTGGCGCAGGTGCTAATCCGGAAGTAGGACAGATTGCCGCTGAAGAAAGTCGCGAAGTAATCCGTCAGCATCTTGAAGGTGCTGATATGGTTTTTGTGACTGCTGGAATGGGCGGGGGAACAGGTACAGGGGCCGCACCTGTGGTTGCTGAAATTGCTAAAGAGATGGGGATTTTAACCGTCGGTGTAGTGACCACGCCTTTTAACTTTGAAGGCCGTCGTCGTCAGCGTTCTGCAGAAAAGGGTATTGATGCGCTTGAAGCTCATGTCGATTCCCTGATTATCATTCCAAACCAGCGCCTGCTCAGTGTGTTTGGTGATATTTCCATGCAGGATGCATACAAAAAAGCAGACGATGTACTGCTTAATGCAGTACGTTCAATCTTTGATCTGGTTGTACGTCCAGGGCACATTAACCTTGACTTTGCTGACTTGAAAACTGCAATGAGTACCCGTGGCTATGCCATGATGGGTGAAGGGCGTAGCAGTGGACAGGATCGTGCCGAGAACGCAGCCCGTCTGGCTATTCGTAGTCCGTTACTTGATAATGTTAATATCATGAATGCCAAAGGTGTTCTAATTAATATTACAGGTGGTGCTGACGTAACTTTACGTGAAACCGAGATTATTACGGATGTTGTTAACCAGATCGTGGATCTGGATGATGGTGAGGTATTCTTTGGTACGGTGTTTGATCCAGATGCGCGTGATGAAATTCGTGTTACAGTCATTGCCACCGGTTTGACCCGTAATGCCGCTGATGCCGTTGAGCCAAAACGCCAGGTCCAGTCAGCTCAAGCACGCACTCAGGCTACCACCCATGTTTCTGTTGAAGAAGATGATGTGCCTGCTATCAGCAAGCGTCAGGCTGTAGAAGCTCCAGCAGCCTCTACACCAAGCTCTACGCCACGTTCCTCACCAATGAGTATTCAAGATTACCTGAAAAACCAGCAACGCAAGTAAAAATGCAGCTAGTTTGAACAAAAGCTGATATCTTTACAAAAGGTAGTGGTCAAACACTACCTTTTTGTTTTTTATCAATGGCTAAATATGCTAACGTATAGCGGTTTTTTAGGTGGAAGACAAAAAGCGAATGTTGAAACAGCGTACCCTCAAACGTATGGTCAAAGCCAGTGGCATTGGACTGCATAGCGGTCAGAAAGTCATGATTAACTTTGTTCCGCATACAGTTGATGGCGGCATCATATTTCGTCGTATTGATCTGAACCCTCCTGTTGATATTCCTGCTGATGCCTTACTCATCCAGGAAGCATTTATGTGTTCTAACCTGGTACAGGAAAATGCCAAGGTTGGAACCATTGAGCACGTCATGAGTGCAATTGCCGGCTTGGGAATTGATAACCTGATTGTGGAGGTTTCAGCCTCTGAAGTGCCGATTATGGATGGTAGTGCAGGTCCATTTATTTATTTACTCATGCAAGGTGAGCTGGTTGAACAAAATGCACCCAAGAAATTTATTAAAATTTTAAAGCCGGTTGAAGCTCTGATTGATGACAAACAGGCTATTTTTACTCCCCATCATGGCTTTCAGTTAAATTTTACAATTGATTTTGATCATCCTGCATTTGCTAAAGAATACCAATCTGCCACGATTGACTTCTCTACTGAAACTTTCGTATATGAAGTTAGTGAAGCCCGGACTTTTGGGTTTATGAAAGATCTGGATTATCTGAAAGCAAATAATCTGGCGCTAGGAGCCAGTCTTGAAAATGCAATTGGTGTAGATGATACCGGCGTAGTGAACGAAGAGGGGCTACGTTTTTCAGATGAGTTTGTACGCCATAAAATTTTGGATGCAGTAGGTGACCTATATCTGCTCGGACACCAGATCATTGCCAAATTCGATGGCTATAAGTCTGGCCATGCTTTAAATAATCAGCTGCTACGCAATGTGCAGAGTGATCCTAGTAATTATGAAATTGTAACATTTAATGACATTGAGGACTGCCCAATTTCTTATGTAAGTCTTTCATAAGTCATTGTCTTTATATGGTTATGTTATAATATAACATGTAAAAATGTGAAATAATTCTCTAAATATCTTCTCTAAAGTAATTGTATATTGCTGCCATGTTACTTTTTATTGCTTGCCAAACGTAGCAAGGCTTGGCTAAGCTTGGGGTCGCTCACAAAGCCAGCAGCATTTCGTAACATTTCCTGTGTTTCTGGTGCAAGTGATTGAGAAGATGCAGTTCTGATAGGAGTATCAGGTTGTCTAGACCTGAGATAAGGCCGGATCTGTTTCAGATCTTTCAGTTCAGCATGTTGAGTTAACTTAGAAATATATTGCTTTTGCAGGTAGCCGAGCTGACTGATCAAGGCTTGATTTTCACCAGTTACCGTCAAAATGCCGTATTCATAACACACGACTTGCCATTGTTCCGGTTGGGGTAATAGCGGTTGAATTAGTTTCGTAAGTTTCTGCCATTCAGCAACTTGCGCTTTAAGAAACGTTAAGTTTCCTGTTTTTAGGTGTTTTCTTGTCTGTTGAAAGACGTTGAAAGGTTCTGACATACATATTTTCCACATAGTAATGTCTTAATCTTATGCGCTTGTTTCAGCTGATATCAAGGAAGAGATCACAAGGAACCTTGAGTAAGAACAGTTAAATGAGGTTTTTATGCACACGCGTCGTATTTTACTAGCGTTTTCACTCGCCGCATCAGCTGCATCAGTTGCATTTGCAGATCTGGTTGAATTAAACGGTACCACATCATCACCAGATCGTCTTGAAGAACTTACCCGCACTTTAGCTCAAGGTTCATATTCTCAGCCGGATGATATTAATATTCCAGCAAACACGAATGTTAGCATTACTCTTCGTGAGAAAACTGTTGAGTTGAATAATGAATCTTTAGCAAAAAAGTACGGAACTAAAACGACCCCATCTTACAACTCCAGTAATCCTTATTCATGGCTAGTCAGCCATCCCCTACCTGATATGAAACGTGTCAGTTCTAACTACGGTGGCCGTGTTATGGGTGGCCGGGCTGAAAATCATTCAGGTCTGGATCTATCTGCACCTAGTGGTACTCCAATCTATGCAACTGGTCCAGGTATTGTGACCAAATCAGGCTGGGGTACAGGTTATGGCCAGTATGTAGAAATTAATCATGGTAATGGTTACTTAACTCGCTATGCCCATGCTTCACGTTTGGTCGCCCGTGTAGGTGACCGTGTTGAAGCAGGTGAACATATTGCAAATGTTGGCTGTACCGGCCGCTGTACCGGCCCTCACCTTCATTATGAAGTAGTCAAAGATGGCCAGCGTAAGAATCCTTCAACTTACCTTGCTATGCTGCCATAAAATTATAGTATCACCACTTTTAATATGAATTGTATGAAAAATCGCCTATATTGGCGATTTTTTGTTATTCTGAGTAATAAAACGTCACTTGGTATTTATCTTATGAATAATTCTCCATGATGGCATTCACCTGCGGCGATACCTGCTCTACACGAAAACATGATACATATAGGGGATAAGACAGGAAGATTAAGAGAAAGGTGAGTTATGGCGTTTTACGGTGATACCGACGCACAGGAAACACAAGAATGGCAAGATGCTTTTGATTCAGTACTACAGCATATGGGTACAGAGCGGGCAGCATTTCTGCTTGAAAAATTGTATCAGCGCGCGATAGCTAAACATGTTCCTATTCAGCGTCTCAATACGCCATATCTCAATACAATCTCAGTAGATGAACAGCCTGCTATGCCGGGTGATCAGGATATGGAGCGAAGAATTCGCGCTCTGATTCGCTGGAATGCCTTAGCAATGGTGTTACGTGCTAACAAGACCGGTGATGATCTTGGTGGTCACTTGGCAAGTTTTGCATCTAGTGCCACCCTGTATGATGTAGGTTTTAACCATTTTTTCCGTGCTGCTAGTGATAATTTCGGCGGTGATATGATCTATTATCAAGGTCATTGTGCACCGGGCATTTACGCACGTTCATTTCTGGAAGGCCGACTCACTGAAGAGCAGCTCGGCAATTTTCGCCGTGAAGTAGGCGGAAATGGTTTACCAAGCTATCCACATCCTTATCTGATGCCAGATTACTGGCAATTCCCGACAGTATCTATGGGCTTGGGACCAATCATGTCAATTTATCAGGCCCACATTCAGAAATATCTGATGAACCGTGGCCTGACTAAAGAAGAAGACCGGAAAATCTGGGCGTACCTGGGTGATGGCGAGATGGACGAGCCAGAGAGTTTGGGTGCGATCTCATTGGCAGGTCGCGAAAAGCTCGATAACCTGATTTGGGTAGTGAACTGTAACCTGCAGCGTCTGGATGGCCCGGTACGTGGTAATGGTAAAATTATCCAAGAATTAGAATCGTTGTTCCGTGGGGCAGGTTGGCGAGTGATTAAGGTAGTGTGGGGTCGCCACTGGGACCCTTTACTGGCCAAAGATACCTCTGGTGCACTAAAAGCTGCAATGGAAGAAGCAGTAGATGGTGACTATCAGCGCTATCAGGTTAAAGGTGGAGCCTATACGCGTGCTCACTTCTTCGGTAAATATCCGGAAGCTGAAGAGCTGGTAAAGAATTTAAGCGATGAAGATATTGATAATCTGAATCGTGGCGGTCATGACCCGTACAAGGTCTTTGCTGCCTATGCTGAGGCAACCAAAGCCAAAGGTCAGCCGACAGTTATTTTAGCTAAAACGGTAAAAGGTTATGGTCTGTCTGAAGAGATTGAAGCGGTAAACAAGACGCATCAGATCAAGAAAATGCAGCTTGAGTCACTGAAATATGTTCGTAACCGCTTCAATCTGCCATTTAATGATGAACAGCTTGAAGAACTGCCATTCTATCGTCCGAGCGAAAATTCTCCCGAGCTAAAATATCTTAAGGCACGGCGCGAAGCTCTAGGGGGTTATTTACCGGCACGACGCAAAGAAAGCTATGCTCTGGATATTCCAGAACTGTCAGTTTTTGATAGCGTTCTACGTGGCAGTAATGGTAAACAGCAATCCACTACCATGGTAATGGTACGCCTGATCTCAGCATTGCTTAAAGAAAAAGCAATTAAAGATCATGTTGTTCCGATCGTACCGGATGAGGCACGTACTTTTGGCTTGGAAGGTATGTTCCGGCAGTTAGGTATCTATGCGGCACATGGTCAGCAGTATACGCCAGAAGATAATGAACAGCTCATGAATTACCGTGAAGCCAAAGATGGGCATATGCTTCAGGAAGGTATTAACGAAGCCGGAGCCATGAGTGCCTGGGCTGCGCTGGGAAGTAGCTATTCAACCAATAATTTGCCGATGATTCCGATGTACATGTATTACTCCATGTTCGGTTTCCAGCGTATCGGTGATATTGCCTGGGCTGCAGGAGATGCGCAGGCTCAAGGTTTCTTGCTGGGTGCAACTGCAGGCCGTACTACTCTGAATGGTGAAGGTTTGCAGCATCAGGATGGTCATTCACATATTCTGGCCAGTACCATTCCAAACTGTGTTTCATATGACCCTTGCTTTGGTTATGAGCTGGCTGTTGTGGTACATGATGGTTTGCAACGCATGTATGTAAATCAGGAACGTGTGTTCTATTACCTGACACTCATGAATGAAAACTATGAACATCCACCAATGCCACAGGGTGTAGAAGAGGGCATCAAACGCGGGATGTACCTGCTTGAAGAAGGTGATAAAGCCACTGTCCAGTTGCTGGGTTCAGGCGTTATTCTGCGTGAAGTGATCAAGGCTGCTAAAATTCTGCGTGAGGAATATCAGGTTCATGCCAATGTCTGGAGCGTCACCAGCTTCAATGAACTGGCACGTGATGGAATGGCATGTGAAGAATATAACCGCCTGCATCCGTTAAATGAACAAACCCGAGAATCTTGGGTTTCTCAGCAGTTGCGTGGTACAGATGGTATCGTGGTTGCAGCAACGGATCACATGCGTACTTATAGTGAACAGATCCGCGCTTATCTGCCAGATAACCGGCCTTACGTTACATTGGGTACAGATGGCTACGGCCGTTCTGATACCCGCGCCAATCTTCGCAGTTATTTTGGTGTAGATGCAGCTCATATCGTGGTTGCCACTCTGAAAAAACTGGCAGATGAAGGCGAAGTTGAAAACCGTCTGGTTAAAGATGCTATTTCCAGTTTTGAGCTGGAAACAGACCGTCCGGTAGCTTGGGCACCTCAAGCTCATCCGGAAGTCCAGACAGTTGCAGAATATCAAGAACCAGTATCAGGTGAGGAGAACTAAGCCCTATGCAAATCAAGACACCTGATATCGGCGTAGATCAAGCGAATGTTGCAGAAGTTCTGGTCAAAGTAGGCGACCGTATTGAAGTAGATGACAGCATTGTCGTGTTGGAATCCGATAAAGCAACGGTTGAAGTGCCTGCCACTTCAGCCGGAGTGGTTAAAAGTATCCTGGTCAATCAGGGCGATGACGTGACTGAAGGCACAGCATTGATTGAACTTGAAGCAGAAGGTACATCTGGCGGCGTTACTGAAGCTCAAGAAGCCGATGCAGCACAGAAAACTTCAGAAAATACTCCAACTGAATTACCTGACCGG
This sequence comes from Acinetobacter sp. UBA6571, assembly GCF_002434085.1. NCBI lineage: Bacteria > Pseudomonadati > Pseudomonadota > Gammaproteobacteria > Moraxellales > Moraxellaceae > Acinetobacter > Acinetobacter sp. UBA6571. The sequence continues at coordinate 13,700 of NZ_DJJJ01000035.1, forward strand.
GAAATTCAGCAGGAAATTTCATCCCATCAGCCAAATTCTCCGACCCAAGCTGCTCAACCGTCTGAATCTGGCTCATCTTCAGCTGCTACGGTTGAAGTTAAGTTACCTGATATTGGGGTAGAGAAAGCACTGGTGGGTGAGCTGCTGGTTCAGGTAGGTGATGATATTCAGGTTGACCAGAGTATTGCAGTAGTTGAGTCAGACAAAGCCACCGTAGAAGTACCAAGTACTGTAGCAGGCAAAGTACAAAGTATTACCGTCAAAGAAGGTGATAGCGTTAAAGAAGGTGTGGTGCTGATTACTGTACGGACCGCTGAAGGTTCGGCCGGGCCTGTATCAGAGAAGCCTTCCGTCCAGCCTGCTACAGAAAAATCTGCATCTCAACGGCAGGCTGCTACATCAGTTGAAAATAGTAGTAGTGCTGAAAGTACAGAAATTGAAGTTACTGTACCGGACCTTGGGGTAGACAAAGCCATAGTCACTGAAATTTTAGTTAAAGTCGGTGACCGTGTAGAGGCTCAGCAAAGCTTGTGTGTGGTTGAGTCAGACAAAGCTTCAGTTGAGATTCCAAGTTCTGCTGCCGGCATCATTAAGGCGTTACATGTAGAGTTAAACCAGGTCGTTAAACAGGGACTATTACTGGCTGTAGTAGAGACAGAGAAATCATCTGAACCGGTTAAAACTAAACAGGCTGCAGCGGTTAAAGAGCAGGATGCTGCAACGCAACAGACTGTAGCTAAGCCGCAAAATGATACTGGTACTTTGTCAGCTCCACAGCAGGGCACTGATAAGTTAAGTAAAGAACAGCAACTTGAAAATGCCAAGGTTTATGCTGGGCCTGCAGTACGGAAGCTGGCTCGTGAACTGGGCGTAGTATTAGCACAAGTTAAGGCATCGGGTCCGCATGAACGTGTAATGAAGGAAGACGTTTTTGCATATGTCAAAACTCGTCTGACTGAAGTGCAAAAACCTGCAAGCTCAACTCCAGCACCTGTAGTTTCAGGTTTGCCAGCTTTGCCAGATTTTACTGCTTTTGGTGGTGGTGAACTGAAAACCATGACACGTTTGCAGCAGGTGTCTGTTCCACAGCTTTCACTCAACAATTATATTCCTCAGGTAACCCAGTTTGATCTGGCTGATATTACCGAACTTGAGGCATGGCGTGGTGAATTGAAAGCTAACTTTAAAAAAGAAGGCATCAGTCTGACTATCTTGGCCTTTATCGCCAAGGCGGTTGCTCACCTGTTAAAAGAAGAGCCTTATTTTGCAGGTCATCTGGCTGATGACCAGAAAGCAGTAATGCTGCGTCATGAAATTCATATGGGGATTGCGGTAGCTACGCCAGATGGGTTGACTGTACCGGTACTACGTAATCCTGATCAGAAATCTATCCGTCAGATTGCACAGGAACTGGGGGAGCTGAGCCAGAAGGCACGTGATAAAAAGCTGTCTCCAAAAGACCTGCAAGGTGCCAACTTTACCATTACCAGTCTGGGTTCAATCGGTGGTACGGCATTTACGCCGCTGGTTAACTGGCCACAAGTGGCAATTCTGGGAATTTCTCCGGCAACCATGCAACCAGTATGGAATGGTGAGTCTTTTGATCCGCGCCTAATGTTGCCATTATCATTGTCTTATGATCATCGGGTGATCAATGGTGCTGATGCAGCACGTTTTACCAATAAGCTGACCAAACTGTTAAAGGATATACGCAGTTTATTGCTGTAATCTCCTTATCTAGATAAAAAGCCCTGCGATTGCGGGGCTTTTTATCGGTCCGATTAAAAAATATTAATGTATAAAGCCGGGTTTAAAATAAAAGGGGTTTGAAAATTCGGCTGGCTCGTTTTACACTAGGCCTACTTCATTGGGGAGTAGCCGCTATTTACGTTCCAGTAAATAGGTGATGGTCAACATAATTGTTCAACAGAACATGGTCATCATAGCCAAAGAACCCGAGCTTTAATTCTTTTGTTGGCAAGACCTTTGATTTATCTTTCTGCTTGATTATGGCTGGCGGGAGAGATAAGTCATGGGACTACGCTAGCCAGAGAATAATCATGCCAGATTTTTTCACCTCCTTAATCTCTAATATGCCAACTAGTATGGCGGCTTTTTCTGTATCAACAGCAATTGTTGCTCTGGCTGAAATGGGCGATAAAACTCAGCTTTTGGCCCTTTTGTTGGCTGCGCGTTTCCGTAAGCCTTTACCTATTATTTTGGCCATTCTCGCTGCTACGCTGATTAATCACGGGCTTTCTGCAGTATTAGGGCAATTTATTACCCGTATGGTTGACCCGACTGTAATGATGTGGATTCTGGCAGCAGGTTTTATTGGCATGGCAATCTGGATGCTGATTCCTGACGAGCTGGATGATGAAACTGAAAATATTAATAAATGGCAGCGCTACGGAGTATTTGGTGCCACATTTGTATTATTCTTCTTGGCAGAAATTGGTGATAAAACCCAGATCGCTACAGTTGCCTTGGCAGCTCGTTTTGACAGTATTTTCTGGGTAACAGCCGGCACCACGCTAGGTATGCTTCTGGCTAATGTACCTGCAGTGTTTATTGGCGATAAGCTGGCACACAAGCTGCCCATAGCTCTAATTCACAAGATTAGTGCCTTTATCTTCTTGGCGATTGGTATCTTTACTATTGTGCAGCATTACTTTTTCTAAGCCAACTTTATGACAGCCCGGCAGATACCGGTCGGGCTGTATTTTATATTTTGAGCCTACTTAAAAAACTGCCTGAGCAGTACAAACTAAATTTTTTATTTTATTGTAAGTTTTAATGAATCCCATTATTTTAATAAGGAATTAAAAATTTAACTTGTTAAGTCAATTTGGGGTAGGGGATGAGTTTAGATCGCACCACATCACAGGTGCTGTTTGATAACGGCACACATAAATGCATCAGTTTTACCAGTCTGGTTAAAGGTGAAGGTGTACAGGCCAATCAGTTTCTGATTATTGATCATGAGCGGGCGGCGGTTCTCGACCCTGGTGGCGACTTAACATATATTCCCCTGACCATGGAATTAAACCGTTACACCCGGCTGGCCAATCTTGATTATGTAATGGCTTCACACCAAGATCCGGATATTATTACTTCCATGCCACGCTGGCTGGTTTATACCGATGCCAAGGTGGTTGCATCAAAACTCTGGGCACGCTTCTTACCCCATCTGAACTCAGCCTTCATGAGTGACCGCATGAAAGGTAACTGGCTGGACCGTCTGGTTGAGCTCCCAGATCAGGGGCAGAGTATTGCGCTGGGACATGCTGCGATACTGGCTATTCCGGCTCACTTTTTACATTCAGTGGGTAATTTTCAGTTCTACGATCCGGTTTCTAAAATTTTATTTTCAGGTGATATGGGTGCTTCTATGGTAGAGAATGCCAGTCAGCCACTTGAAGACTTTGAAGCTCATATTCCTAAAATGAAAGCTTTTCACCAGCGCTATATGTGTGCAAATAAGGTTATCCGTTTATGGGTGAATATGGTTCGTAAAATGGATATTGAAATGATTGTGCCACAGCATGGCAGTGCATTTATTGGCAAGGAAAAAGTGAAACAGTTTCTGGACTGGATTGAGACACTCCAGTGTGGCGTTGATCTGATGGATGAGCGTATTTTTCACTGCCCGGTTTAAAATATTAAAAAATACTTGAGTAGAAAAACAACATTTTCTAAGATTCTGCTATTGGAAATAGCCAATATCTAGACTAACGAGAATATAAGAAAATGTTGTCTCAAGTAACTTATGAAAATGCCTGTTTAAGCTGTGGTGCCTGCTGTGCCTATTACCGGGTATCATTTTATTGGGCAGAAGGCGAACAGATTCCTAAACATCTGGTAGAGCCAATTACACCAGTTTACTCATGCATGAAAGGGACTAACCAGACCCAGCCACGTTGTCAGGCACTAGAAGGAACGCCAGGAGAACAGGTTAGCTGTAGTATTTACAGTGTGCGAAGTTCAAGCTGCCAAGAAGTTCAGGCTGGTGACAGTCAGTGTAATAAAGCGCGAAGTGCGCATGGGATGATTCCGCTGATTAATATTGAACCTCAGGTAATCAATGATGACAGCTACGATCAGGTTAGCTAAGCATAAATAAAAATAAAACGAGTAGGATGATAAAACTATGGGCAAAAATGCTTCTGCGAAGATACTGATTTCTCTGGTCTGAAATCGCTGAAATAAAAATTCTCTGAGAGAAAAATGAAATTTGAGGAGAAATTTGTTTATAATAGCTCACGGAAATTACCAGTGAGACTGTTATGCTGACCATCGTTCAAGAAGCGTTAACCTTCGATGATGTCTTGTTACTCCCTGCCTACTCTACTGTTCTCCCAAAAGATGTCTCCTTAAAGACACGTTTGACCCGCGGTATTCAACTTAATATTCCTCTTGTTTCAGCAGCCATGGATACTGTAACCGAGTCACGTATGGCGATTGCCATGGCTCAGAACGGTGGTATCGGTATTCTGCATAAGAATATGGATATTGCACTTCAGGCTGCAGAAGTCCGCCGTGTCAAAAAATTTGAAGCCGGTATGGTTAAAGACCCAATTACAGTTACCCCTGAAACCACTGTACGTGAACTGATTGCGATTACGCAAGCCAATAATATCAGTGGTGTACCTGTGGTTAAAGATGGCCAGGTGGTCGGCATTGTTACTGGCCGTGATACCCGTTTTGAAACTAATCTTGAACAGCCTGTCAGTAATATTATGACGCCACAAGAGCGCTTGGTGACTGTGCGGGAAGGCGAGTCTAAAGAAAATATTCAGGCCTTACTGCAACAGCACCGTATTGAAAAAGTACTGGTCGTGGACGAGCAACATGCACTTAAAGGACTGATTACGGTAACGGATTTCCGTAAAGCTGAGCTTTATCCAAATAGCTGTAAAGATGACCTTGGCCGATTGCGTGTTGGTGCAGCAGTAGGAACTGGTGCCGAAACACCAAGCCGTGTTGAAGCCTTGGTTGAGGCAGGTGTAGATGTCATTGTGGTCGATACTGCCCATGGTCACTCAGCCGGTGTAATTGAACGTGTCCGTTGGGTCAAGAATAACTATCCGCAGGTCCAAGTCATTGGTGGAAATATTGCCACAGGTGATGCTGCGCTGGCGTTACTTGATGCCGGTGCAGATGCAGTTAAGGTAGGTATTGGACCAGGTTCAATCTGTACCACCCGTATTGTTGCCGGTATTGGTATGCCGCAGATCTCTGCAATTGACAGTGTGGCCAGTGCACTTAAAGAACAGATTCCACTGATTGCAGATGGTGGTATCCGTTTCTCGGGTGACATGGCCAAAGCAATTGGTGCAGGTGCCAGTACGATTATGGTCGGTTCATTGCTAGCAGGAACTGAAGAAGCACCAGGTGAGGTTGAATTCTTTCAGGGACGTTATTATAAGGCCTATCGTGGCATGGGTTCATTAGGAGCAATGGCTGGAGCGACCGGGTCTGCAGACCGCTACTTCCAGGACTCTAAAGCGGGTGCCGAGAAATTGGTTCCAGAAGGTATTGAAGGCCGTGTACCATATAAAGGCCCGATGGGTAATATTGTGCACCAGATGATGGGTGGTTTACGTTCATCTATGGGTTATACCGGATCTGCGACAATTGATGATCTCCGCCAAAATGCTAAATTTGTAAAAATTACGGCAGCAGGTATGTCTGAGTCTCATGTACATGATGTCACGATTACTAAAGAAGCACCTAACTACCGTGTGGGTTAAATCATGATTGGGCTATTTTTGACCTGATCCTTATAGAAAAAGCCGTCAGTTTTATGACGGCTTTTTTGTTTTGGTGTAAAGTAAATCCAATTTGCAACAGCTTGGTTAAATAACCATAAACTATAAGAAGTGAGTAAAATATGAGCTATTTTGGAACCGATGGTATCCGTGGTAAATTCGGTGAACTCCCAATCACCCCTGAATTTGCCTTAAAACTTGGTTTCGCTGCAGGTAAGGTACTCAAAAGAATCAATCCTTCTGATAAAACATTAGTCGTACTAGGTAAAGATACCCGTTTGTCCGGGTATATTTTAGAGTCAGCCTTACAGGCTGGTCTTAACGCTGCTGGCGTTTATGTACATTTACTTGGGCCTTTACCGACTCCCGCAATTGCCCATTTGACGCGTGCTTTACATGCCCATGCCGGGATCGTCATTTCTGCTTCGCATAATCCTTATTTTGATAATGGTATTAAATTCTTTTCCAGTCAGGGTAAAAAATTGCCAGACGAGCTTCAAGAAGCAATTAATGCGGAACTGGAAAAAGAAATTCGTATTGAGGATACGGCTAATCTGGGTAAGAGTGTCCGGGTAAAAGATGCAGCTGGCCGTTATATTGAATTCTGTAAATCCACCTTTCCTTACCATCATGATCTCCGTGGCCTGAAAATTGTAGTAGATTGTGCCAATGGAGCAGCCTATAACGTAGGTCCTGCTGTTTTTCGCGAATTAGGGGCAAAAGTTATTGCTCTATATAATGAACCAGACGGCCTAAACATTAACGAGCAATGTGGTTCAACTCATCCAGAAAACCTGCAAAAAGCAGTAATACAGTCACATGCCGACCTCGGTATTGCATTTGATGGCGATGCTGATCGCGTCGTTATGGTAGATAAAGCCGGTAACCTGATTGATGGTGACCATATTCTGTATATTCTTGCGACACAAACCAGCCAGAAACCTGCGGGTATTGCCGGTACCCTGATGAGTAACCTGTCACTGGAACTGGCATTAAAAAAAGCCGGTGTCGATTTTGTTCGGGCCAAAGTCGGTGACCGCTATGTATTGCAGGCACTAGAAGAGAATGGCTGGATGACTGGCGGTGAACCTTCTGGACATATTCTTACCTTGGATAAGAGTACAACAGGAGACGCTATTATTGCTGCACTTCAGGTATTAACTGTCATGGTTGAGCAGGGTAAGGCTCTGGATGAACTGGTTGCAGACTTTGAGCTTTTTCCACAAGAACTCATTAATATTCGTTTAGAAAAAATGATTGATCCTTATTCGATTCCTGCACTGGTTGCTGAATTTGAAAAAGCTGAAGCACAGCTTGAAGGAAGAGGACGGCTTTTAATAAGAAAATCAGGTACTGAGCCGGTCATCCGTGTCATGGTAGAGGGTGAAAATGAGCAGGAAGTAAAAGCACTGGCTCAACATCTGGCCAATGCCGTAAAAAATCAGGCAGATGTACTTGTGGAGGGCTAAAGCATGAGTGATGTGATTAAAGATTTAAGTGAGTTACGCCTGACTTATCAGAAAGATGAGCTGCATGAGGCAGAAGTAGATACCCAGCCACATGAGCAGTTCTTGAGCTGGTTTAATTATGCTCTTCAAGCAGGATTGCATGAACCTTATGCCATGTCCTTAGCTACCGCAAATGCTCAGGGGCGACCACATGTGCGTACCGTGTTGCTGCGCGGCGCCACTGAAACAGGTTATGACTTCTATACCAATTATGACAGTCAAAAAGGCTTGGATCTGGCAGTTAATCCTTATGCCGAGCTGCTATTTTACTGGCCTGTATTGGAACGGCAGATCCGTGTCCATGGGCGGGTTGAGAAAATTTCAGAACAGGAGTCAACGGAGTATTATCATAAGCGGCCACATGACAGTCAGGTTGCTGCCCATATCAGTCAGCCACAGAGTGGCGTAATTTCTAGCCGTGAAGAATTACAGCAGCGCTTTCAGACTCTACAACAGCAAGTAGAGAACCAGCCTCTTGAAAAACCTGTATTCTGGGGAGGCTATCGTCTACACCCTGAATATTATGAATTCTGGCAGGGACGGCCTAACCGTTTACACGACCGCCTCAGTTATGAAAGAATCGATGGTCATTGGAAATTACAACGATTAATGCCATAGATGCCGAATATTCAAGTTAAGCAACGCCCTTTACTGACACGTGTAGAAAGTTTTCAACACGTGTCACCCTTTCTTGCCCATATTCTGGCCAGACGTGGAGTCGCTTCTGAACAAGAACTTGAACTCAGATTAAAATATCTGCTTTCTCCTTGCCTTAAAGGACTGGAACAGGCAGTTGAGATTATAAATCAGGCCATTGACCAGCAGAAAAAAATTGTTATTGTCGGAGATTATGATGCAGATGGTGCAACCAGCACTGCTCTGATGATTCTTGCTTTAAGAGATATGGGCGCAGATGTAGCCTATCTGGTTCCTGACCGGTTTAAATATGGTTATGGACTTACGCCTGCAATTGCGGATCTGGCTTTTACCCGTTTTACTCCCGACCTGTTGATTACTGTAGATAATGGTATTTCTAGTCATGAAGGGGTAAAACAGGCGCAAGACCATGGTATGCAGGTTATTATTACAGATCACCATCTGACTACCAAAGAAACGCCAGCCGCTGAGGCAGTAGTTAATCCGAACCAACTGGGCTGTAATTTTCCGAGTAAAGCCTTGGCTGGAGTAGGCGTTGCCTTTTATGTACTTGCCAATCTGTGCAGTTTTCGCAAAAGGGCAGACAAATCTGTCAGCAATATAACCCAATATCTGGACCTGGTTGCCTTAGGTACCTACGCCGACGTTGCGAGCCTTGATTACAATAACCGTATTCTGGTCGATGCTGGTTTGAAACGCATACACCAACAGCAGTGCCGTCCAGGAATTCTGGCATTACTTGATATTGCCGGACGCGAACCGGCAGCTCTTAAAGCACAAGATTTAGGTTTCGTACTTGGGCCGCGTATTAATGCAGCAGGCCGTATGGAAACTATGGAAATCGGAATTGAGTGCCTGTTAGCCCCTGATCTGGAAAATGCTTATCCTCTGGCCCGGCAACTTAATCAGCTAAATATTGAACGCCGTCAGATTGAAGCACAGATGAAGCAGGAAGCCTTGCGCTATCTGGAGCAACTACAGTTATCAAAAGAGAATATACCTCCCGCGCTGATTATGTTTGAAGAACACTGGCATCAGGGCGTGATTGGAATTGTCGCTGGACGCTTAAAAGAGCAGTTTCACCGGCCAAGCATTGTATTCGCAGCAGATGAAGACGGTATTCATATCAAGGGATCGGCCCGTTCGGTTGAGGGAATTCATATTCGTGATTGTATTGAGCAGATCGCTGAACAGTATCCCTATCTGGTACGTTATTTTGGCGGTCACGCTGCCGCTGCCGGACTCACGATCCGTAAAGAGCATTTTTTAGAATTTAAACAGGTTTTTACCCAGCTAATTGCAGAAATGGATGAAACGCTGCTCTCTGCTACACTTTGGACAGATGGGGAGCTGCCTGCAGAAGCGTTGGTTCTTGACACAGTGGATCTGATTGAAAAGTTAGGACCATGGGGACAAAAATTTCCGTCACCTGTGTTTGAAGGAACTTTTAAGGTTGTAGACTTCAGATGGCTTAAAGAGACTCATCTCAAATTACGTCTGGCATTAAATAACGGTCAGGTAGTAGATGCAATTGCCTTTAACGCAAAAGACAGATTTGAGTATGATCCGGAAAATGATCAAGTCGATCTGGTCTATGAACTGGAACGTAACGAGTTCAATGGTAATACAGGCCTGCAATTACGTATTATCCATCTTAAACAGAAAATTTTATAATAGGCCGCTTGAACCAGTTTAAGTATAGTAGATCGAATTAATAGGTACTGACTGTAATAGATATATTGCTTTATGACTTGTAAAATATAATAAAAAACCCATCCGGAGATGGGTTTTTTATTAGTCTAAATATTACTTCAGATTAGAAGCGGTATTTTGCAGCTACACCAAAGCTATTGTAGTCATTATTACCTTCTTCACCGAAGCCAACACGGCCTTCCAGACTTACTTGCTGGTTAATGAATTTACGTGCATTTACGCCAAACTCATTAGTATCTGTTAAATCATTATTGTAATAGTCGGCACCGATACTGAAAGTTTTGTCAATGAAGTAATCTGCTGCCAGATTGTATTCATCAAGGTCACCGAATGCTGCACCCGCTTCAAGGTTGATATCTTTACCATTGCTAAGAGTTGTAACATATTTTGCACGAAGTGTTGGGTCTACACCGTCGTCATTGTCATTGTCATAACCTTTTAGACCGGCTGCAATTAAGAGACCTGGAGCTGGTAAGTAACCTACTTCTGCACCATAGTAAGTTGTATCATTATCAATAGTACCAAATGGTGTATCACGCTCACTGTCGTGACGGCTAACATTACCACTTAGGTAAAAGTCTGAGTTAGGTACAAAGTATTCTGCACCGATACCATAACGAGTACTATCTACATCACCACGGTCAGCATAGTTAATAGCTGCGCTTACATTGCTGGCACGGTCAAGGAAAGCAGCTTCTGCAAGCGGTGCATTACGTGTTTGAACCGGATTAAAATAATAAGTACCGTTTACACCAAAAGCACTACCTGAATCGCCATTGTCGGGGTCTACATAACTTGCAGATGCACCTACTTCGGCTTGATAAGCATTGGCTGTGCCCGTTACTGCTAGAGCTGATAAAAGCGCTGACGCAATTGCTAGTTTTTTCATGGTTATTCACCCCTCTTAAAATCTTGTTAGCTAAGTTGCATACATAATGTTTTGTTACAACTTCAGTTTATGTGTTTTTAAATTCGGGTCAATCACAGGAAAGTAACGAGAATGTTGTTCGCGTAATAATATGTAATTTTTTTGATATAAGTATTTGATATATAATATTAAAACTTAAATGTTTAGTTTTATTAAAAGCATGGAGATTTTGTGAATAGTACAGGTGTTTGATTATAGATTATTCAATTTTGATTACAACTTATTTAAATGTGAGCAAGATTTACTCATTTTTATCTTTTTATTTTCAAGTTGAATTTACATATTTTGTTAGCTTTGAAATATGATGTTGATCTGTTGCATACATTCGGACAACTTGTAATTCACTCTCATTTATTTCATTTTCAATATAAATTTTTAATTCTAATAAACTCATAAATGATCCCTGCCCAATATCAATTTTCAAATTTTTTATCACGCTACTGTTATTTGAAATGATCTCAACGAGACAGATGCTCTATGCTACAATTTAAGGATTAAAAGGTTTTTTTGAGAGTAAATCACGTGGAAATTAATCCGTATCTAAACCAGTTGAAAGATTTAAGTGAACGTAGTCAGACTCTACGGGGGTATCTTTGACTACGATCTTAAAAAAGAACGGTTAGAAGAAGTTTTACGTGAGTTAGAAGATCCGAGTATCTGGAATGACCAGAGTCGTGCTCAGGCGATGGCTAAGGAAAAAGGTGAGCTTGAAAATGTTATTAATGTGCTGGAAGGTTTAAGTACCCAGCTGGAAGATGCACAGGCAATGCTAGACCTTGCAGTCGAAGCGGATGATGAAAGCCTGCTTGCGGATGTACAGGCTGAACTGAGCTCTGCGGAAGAAGCATTGGCAAAACTTGAGTTCCGCCGCATGTTCAGTAACCCCATGGATCCAAATCCCTGCTATGTCGAAATTCAGGCTGGTTCGGGCGGTACAGAGGCACAAGATTGGGCCTCTATGTTACTGCGGATGTATATGCGCTGGATTGAACGTCATGGCTTTAAAGCTGAGTTGATGGAAGAGTCTGATGGTGATGTCGCGGGAATCAAATCAGCCACTATCCGGGTAGAAGGCGAGTATGCATATGGCTGGCTACGGACAGAATCCGGTGTACACCGTTTAGTACGTAAGTCGCCATTCGACTCGGGTAACCGTCGTCATACGTCATTTTCTGCTGTATTTGTTTCACCTGAAGTAGATGATAATATCGAAATCGATATCAATCCATCTGATGTACGTACAGATACTTACCGTGCATCAGGTGCGGGTGGACAGCATATTAATAAAACTGACTCTGCAGTACGTTTGACCCATATGCCAACAGGTATCGTGGTTGCATGCCAGAATCAGCGATCACAGCATGCCAACCGTGATCATGCCTGGAAACAGCTACGTGCCAAGCTTTATGAACTTGAAATGAGTAAGCGTAATGAAGCTGCACAAGCTTTGGAAGATTCCAAGTCGGATATTGGCTGGGGTAGCCAGATTCGCTCTTACGTACTTGATGACTCACGGATTAAAGATTTGCGTACTGGCGTTGAGAATTCAAATACCGGAGCAGTACTTGATGGCGATCTGGACAAGTTTATTGAAGCAAGTCTGAAACAAGGGCTTTAATTTTAATTATAGCTCATATAAAAACAGGAGCTGGTCTCCTGTTTTTTTTAATTTTATTAATAAAATAATTAATTAGGTAATTTCATTAATTAAAAAAATCGTACTGCCAGCAAAATATCCCAAGCCCAGCAATAGCCCAATCCAGAACAGGCCGCCTAGCAGGTTATAAAGCAGAAACATCGGATAATTCATCTGATTGGCACCTGCAGCAAATGGAGCCACTGAACGTACAAAAGGAATAAAACGAGCCATCAGGATAGTTTTACCACCATGACGCACAAAATAGCGATTTGTACGGGTTAAATGTTCCGGTTTGATAAAACGTGATTTTACACTGGTAATCTGTGGCCCAAAGAATTTACCGGTATGGTAGTTAACAATATAACCTAGAGTGGCCGCTGCAAAAAGCAGCATGATCATAAAGTCAAGGTGCATAAAATCTACTGAAGCACATAATGCTCCTACACTCAGGAGCAAGCTATCTCCTGGCAGGAAAAACATGGCAATAAATGCAGTTTCAGCAAAAATAATCATAAACAGGAGCGCATATACCCACATACCATAGGCTTCAATAAAGCCGGGCAAATGCTGTTCGAAACCAAGCAAAAAATCAATCAATTCCGTCTACCCATTTGTCGTGTTTATATAGAAAACGAGAAGTTACAGGCACTTCCATACAGCAGGCTGTATACAACGTTATACTCATTCAGCTTTGGCCTGATCTGGTCACAGTCAAAAATCCATATTTCAATATATAAATAAAAAATTAATATATTCAATATGATATAAAATTTATGACTTTTATTCATTCTCAAAACTGACAGCAGTATAACCCGGTTTAGCTTAAAGTAAACCTCAGGTGTTTATCGATAAAACTGCTTTTCTGGTCTGATCAGTAGCTTTATAAGTGCTCTGAATAGGATTTAAGGCATAGTTGAGGAAAGGGTTAAATGCATATTAATATGGGGTATACCACAATCTTCATATACTTCCCCAAAACATGCAAAACCGAGTTCCTGATAAAATGATGTTGCATGGACTTGAGAAGATAGACACAGCTGATCAAGCTGCTGCTCCTGTGCATATTTAATGATAGCCTGCATTAGAGCTTTACCTAAACCACGTCCACGATCAGTTTTAAGAACGGCTACTCGGCCAATCCAGTGATTTGGTAGTAACCGTGCAGTTGCAATGGCACGTGTCTGATCATATAGAATAAAATGAACAGCATGTTTATCGTCCTGATCCCATTCATCTTCTGCTGCAATCTTTTGCTCCTGAATAAATACTTCAGTACGAATAAACTTTGCTGCTGACTGGAGTTCGTTCCAGCTGCCATGTCTAATCTGGAATAAAGACAAAACTTGCTCCTGTAGCATATCGATATAAATGAATTAGCCTGATTTTAATGCAGCAACCCGGTACTGCTACACTATTTTTATAAAACTTTTTGAATATAGAGAGTTTTAATATTGACTCATCAATGAGTACAGTGAAGGTTATGGGGAAAGTCTTCTGAGAGTGTTAAAATAAAATCCCCCGTTCAACAGATCACGTTTATTTCTAAATTGAATAACAAATATCGTAAAAATTCGATATTAATATCGATAAAAAACGATATACTGTATTTCAAGGGTAACGTGTTTTACATCAGTGCGAGAAAAAGTGATGGACACAGAAGCGATTTATAAAGCTTTGGCAAATCCGATCCGCAGGCAGATTTTACAGTGCCTGAAAGATCCTGAGCAGTTTATTCCTAAGCTAAATGAATGTGAATATGATTTTAGCCGGGGAGTATGTGCAGGGCAGATTGAAAAAATTGCCAATGTCTCTCAGTCGACTATGTCCAACCATCTGTCAGTGTTGCAACAGGCAGGACTGATCCAGGCAACCAAATATGGTCAATGGTCTTATTTTTCGCGCAATGAAGCACTGATCCAGAAATTTGTAGATACTCTACAACAATCTCTCTAAATCTTTTTCAGGTGAAGAAAAGATCTCCCAAGGATATGAAATATGACTGATCTGTCTACTCCCGCACAGTTTGGCGAACTTCAGCTCAAGAACCGTCTGGTTATGGCCCCATTAACTCGAACCCGTGCTACTGAAGATCGTATACCCACTGATCTGATGGTGGAATACTATACGCAACGTGCGAATGCTGGCCTGATTATTGCGGAAGCAACTGTGATTGCAGAAGAAGCAAACGGATATGAACGTAGCCCAGGTTTATATAATGATAAACAAGTTGCTGCATGGAAAAAGATTACAGATGCAGTGCATGCTGAGGGAAGCCTGATTGTTTCACAACTGTGGCATGTAGGCCGTATTTCACATCCAGATTTACTCAAGGGTGAAATACCAGTTTCATCAAGTGCCATCAAACCGAAAGGTACCGTTAGTCTGCTACGACCAAAACGTGAATATGTGACCCCACGCCCGCTCGAAATTTCTGAAATTAAAGCCATTGTAGCGCAGTATAAGCAGGCAGCCATATATGCCAAAGCTGCCGGTTTTGATGGGGTAGAAGTTCATGCTGCAAATGGCTATCTGCTGGACCAGTTCCTGCAAAGCAGTACGAATCAGCGTGAAGATGAATATGGTGGTTCTGTTGAAAATCGTGCCCGCTTCTTACTTGAAGTTGTCGATGTTCTGATTGAGGTATGGGGAGCAGGACGTGTTGGCGTACATCTGGCACCACGTGGTGATGAGCATGATATGGGCGATGATAACCCGAAAGAAACCTTTGGCTATGTGGCTGAAGAGCTGGGTAAACGTCAGATTGCCTTTATATTTACCCGTGAATATCTTGCCGAAGACAGTATTAGTGCCTATCTGAAAGAACGTTCAGGTGTACCCTATATCGCGAATATGCGCCTAGATGCGCAAACAGCTAAAGAGCTGCTGGCCAGTGGTAAGGCAGACGCCGTATCGTTTGGCAAAGCTTATATTGCCAATCCGGACTTATATCAACGCCTGATGAGCAATGCGCCACTTAATGAGCTTAATACCACTACCATGTATGGTTTTGGACCGGAAGGCTATACTGACTACCCGACAATGGCTATATAAACACCAGGATTAAAATTCTTAAGGGGCATGATCCAGAGGACTGGGTCATGCTATATTTGCCGATTGTTTCTTGACTGAGAGTTCTGCTTGGGAACACCATTTTGGTATAACGCCTTACTGGCGTTAGTAAAGCCGCTTTATCGGAAGCGTTTATATAAACGTTCGGGACACTTGCCTGATTTTCAGGATGAGCTGCTGGAACGCTTTGGGCCTTTTCAGCCTCCTTTACATACGCAAGCGCTCTGGTTCCATGCTGTTTCTGTCGGTGAAACCAATGCAGCACAACCTCTGATTGAACATTATTTAAGTTTAGGTCAGCCGGTACTATTGACCAATACGACCCGTACTGGACAGGCACGTGCCAAATCCTTATTCTCACAGCGTTATCCGAAACTGTTTCAGGCAGTATTTCTGCCGGTAGACCAGCGTTACTTAATTGAAGAGTTTCTGAGCAAATACCAGCCCAAACTGTTGGCACTGGTTGAAACTGAACTTTGGCCGAACCTGTTGCAGATAACCCGATTTCGGCATATTCCTGTCTTATTGTTAAATGCACGCTTATCTGAAAAGTCCGCCAAAGGTTATGCCAGAGTAAAAGGCCTTAGCCGTTCCATGGTCGAATGCCTGGATTCAATGCTGGCTCAAGATCAGCCCACCAGACAGCGTTATATCGAATTGGGTATGCCACCTGAAGCTGTTCAGGTTGTAGGAAATATCAAGTTTGATATTTCTGCACCGCCTAAATTTACTGAACGGGCTGCCCAATTAAAGAGAGACTGGCAGTTAGAGCCACGCAAGATTATTCTACTGGCCAGTACTCATGCGCCTGAAGAACTAGAGCTGTTAACTGCTCTTCGGCCCTTTTTACAAAAGCAGCCAGAACTCTTATGCATTGTAGTACCACGACATCCTGAACGTTTTAATGAAGTATTTGAGCAGTGCCAGAAACTGGCACTGCTTACCCGACGCCGTAGCCTTGACCAGACGATTCAGCCAGATACACAAGTCTATCTGGCCGATAGTATGGGTGAATTATGGTTATGGTATGCCTTGAGTCAAGCCTGTTTCGTTGGTGGCTCTTTAAATGAGCCAGGGGGCGGACATAATATTCTTGAACCGATTGCACTTCATGTTCCCACGGTTATCGGTATGCGATACTTTAATTTCCAGAGTATTGTTGATGAGTTCGTAGAAGCTCAAGGAATTCTGATTGCACACGATGCAAACGAGGCTGTAAACCAGCTGCTGGCCTGTATAGATGACCCGGAGGCCGCAGGTCATTTAAGCCAGCAAGCCTATAATATTCTCCAAAAAAATCAGGGTTCTTTAAATCGGCACATCCATGCTATTGATCAGTATTTATAAGTCAGCATAAAAATGAATATTGTTTTACTTGAGCCGCAGGCAGCAGCGCCCGAAACATGGACTATCTGTTCCAGACGTCAAGTCCAGCATTTACATCAGCATCTGAATATAAAGACAGGTGATACTTTAAAAGTGGGTATCCGTAATGGTGAGCGTTACCTGACAGAAATCGTTGCTCTGAATGACAATACAGTACAGGTACGGCCATTAAAACAGGAACAGCTACCAGATAAACTTCCTGTCACCCTCATTGTGGCTATGCCACGGCCAAAAGTATTACGCCGCCTGATTATGGACAGTGTAACACTCGGTGTTGAAAAGATTATTTTATTGCACAGCTACCGGGTCGATAAAAGCTACTGGCAAACCCCATTTTTACAACAGATTGAAAGTTATGTAACGCTGGGGCTGGAGCAGGCAGGAGATACAATTGCACCGGCTGTAGAAATCCATAAGCGTTTTAAGCCTTTTGTTGAAGATATATTGCCCGGGTTAATCTCAGCGCAGCAACCTGCTTATGTGGCACATCCCTATAGCGAGCAGGCTATGCCGTCCAGTATAGTGCATCCCTGCACTGTAATTATTGGACCAGAAGGTGGCTTTATTCCTTATGAAATAGAATTGCTCACTCAAAATGGCTGTCAGGCCGTGCATCTAGGCCAACGTATTATCCGTACTGAAACCGTGATTCCATATGTGTTAGGTCGGCTGTTTAGTGGCATCTGATGGTTTATCTTCCTGTACTAGACTGTTGTCGCCGCGGTAAACTTTAACTTCCTGTACCGGATAAGGAATAGAGATGCCATGCTCATCAAAGGCTTTGATCACCTGTTCCTGAACTTCACTGACTGAAGCACCAATATTGGTTTCTTTTGTATCAATCCACCAGAACACGCTGAGCCTGACAGAAAAGTCAGATAAAGCAGAAACATTCACACTAAAAGCCGGCTGGCTTAAAATTGTACGCTGGTTATTAAGTATATTCAGAATCAGTTCTTTGGCTTTTTGTGCATCATCTTCATAGCTGATCCCGACATCAAAGTTACAGCGGCGGCGCGGGTAGGCAGTGTTGACAGTTATTGAGCTGGTATAGACTGTCGCATTTGGGATCAGAATACGGCGACCATCCGGCGAGCGTAAATAAGTTGCCCGAATCTGGATATCTTCGACCGTACCTTCCAGTCCATTTACAATAATATCGTCACCAATCCGGAAAGGTTCACTCAGTAAAATCAGGATACCTGAAAGCAGGTTCTGAAAAATATCCTTAAATGCAAAACCGATTGCGACCGAGCCGATTCCTAACGCGCTCATCAGTTGTCCCGGTGTAAAGCCGGGCACTGAGATTACCAATGCAATCAGCAAACCAAAAGATACAATAAAGGTACTTCCTACCCGGTTTAGTACCAGAACCAAATTCTGTCGGGTATAGGTTTTATTATGCAGGGTCTTACGAATAAAAAATTTAAACAGGGCTGATAAGAGCCAGAAAATCAGGAAAACTGCTAGAGCAATACAGAAGTAGGGCACACGTTCCCAGAAACCTTCAATGATCTTATCAATGGTACTATAGGCATCATTATATTTGCTGGTGTGTTCAATCACCTTTTGTGCAGTTTTTTCACCTGCTTCGTGCAGTAACTGAGTAGTTCCCTCAGTTACATCACTCAATTTCTTTGCTTCTTCAGCCACAGCTTCATCCGCACCTTAAACAAAGACCATATTCTGCCTGAAAACCATATTGAATTTAATCGGCTACTTGCCAAAATTATACATAGGCTGTACCTGAGTTAAAAATACGGCGTCGCTTTTTGCAAGACTTCCCGTGGTATTTCAATAGGCTGACTTTCACTCAGGTAAATCCAGGTACTGCGGCTGATAAAGAAGCTTAAAATGACTAAAGCAATTAACAGCCAAGCTACAGTTTTTTCCCAGAGCAAGGTTCGACGTGGATGCCCAAAACGGTTAATTCCTGCATCACCCGCGGCAAAAAGCAGGTAAATCATGAACAGGAAATTAACCAGAGGTAAGAACAGCAGCAGTGCCCACCAGCCGCTATGATTACGGTCATGCAAACGTCGTACTATCAGGACCAGGTTAAAATAGGCATAAAGCAAGGTAAGTATTAATAAACCTATACTGGCCAGCTGATCCCACATCCCTGTAATATTATAGCTCTGAGGAGTGCTTTGCATATTAAAGCTGCCCATGAGCAGACTGAATATAACCAGTATGAAGAAAGCGATACAATTTAAAAGGCCATTCCAGCCAATATAGCTTAAACGGCTAAAGCGCCCTCTCATCGAAAGAGGATGATCGGTTTCAGTGGGGTAAAAATTATATTCAGCAGTCATGATCGCTCATCAGTTAATGGCTGGATTGGGTAAGAAAATGTTGCTTTTATGCAATTATTAAAGTTTTACCGGTTTAAAATTATAAGATAAAGATTAAATTAGTTTCTGATAAATCAATCATATTTGTTAAAAAGCAGTTATTCTGTTGAATAAAAGTTAAGCGCTTTATCTACGACCAAAGCATGATTGTCAGTTGTACTGAACAGTCCTATTACTGGTTGAAAGGCAATCAATAAAATAAATAATACCCCGTGCTAAAAGTCTCGTGAGGAGACGTACAATATCAAGGAAGTGATACTATGAGTGAGATCTATCCTGTACCTGAAGAATTTAAAAAAACTGCCCGCACTGTCGAAGAAGATTATCTGAAACGTTACCAGCATTCGATTGAGCAACCTGAAGAGTTCTGGGCTGAAGAGGCAAAAAGGATTGACTGGATCAAGCCATTTACACAAGTTAAAAATAGCAGTTTTGCTGCTGATAATTTCAAGATCGAATGGTTTGCTGATGGCCAGCTTAATGTCAGTGCCAACTGTCTGGACCGACATTTAAAAGAGCATCCGCACAAGCCTGCAATTATCTGGGAGGGAGACCATCCTTCACGTCACAAGATTATTTCTTTTAAAGAACTGCATGATGAAGTATGCCGTTTTGCCAATGCCCTGAAAAAATACGGGATTGTTAAAGGCGACCGGGTAGTCCTATACATGCCAATGGTCAGTGAAGCTGCCATTGCCATGCTGGCATGTGCCCGTATTGGAGCAGTGCATTGTGTAGTCTTTGGGGGATTCTCTCCTGATTCGCTGGCCAGCCGTATTGAAGACAGCCAGGCAAAAATGGTAATTACCGCTGATGCTGGTATGCGGGGTGGCAAGCTGATTCCTCTTAAAGAAAGTGTCGATCAGGCCTTAGAGCATGCAGAAACAGACTCAGTTGAACATGTAGTAGTAGTACACCGTACTGGTAATCCGGTAGAAATGAAACCAGAGCGCGATCTGTGGTATCACGAAGTAATAACTGAAGTGAATGAAATCTGCCCGCCGGAGCCGATGAATGCTGAAGATCCACTTTTTATTCTTTATACCTCTGGCTCTACCGGTAAACCTAAAGGCGTACTGCATACTACTGGCGGATATCTGGTTTATGTCAACAGCACCTTTCGAGAAGTATTTGATATAAAACAGGACGACATATACTGGTGTACTGCCGATGTGGGCTGGATTACGGGTCACAGCTATATTATTTATGGGCCATTATCTAATGGTACCACGACGGTAATGTTTGAAGGTGTGCCGCAATATCCAAGTTGGGCGCGTGTAGGCCATATTGTCGACAAACATAATATAACCATCTTATATACTGCACCCACTGCAATTCGGGCCATGATGCGTGAAGGTGATGCCTACGTGCGTGAAAGTGACCGCAGTAGCCTGCGTTTGCTGGGCTCTGTTGGTGAACCGATTAACCCTGAAGCCTGGTCATGGTACTACAACGTAGTTGGAGAAGAACGCTGTCCAGTTGTTGATACCTGGTGGCAGACTGAAACGGGCGGCATACTGATTTCACCACTCCCCGGTGCGACTGACCTTAAACCCGGTTCGGCTACGCGGCCTTATTTTGGAGTGCAACCTGCTATTGTCGATGGTGAGGGCAAGGAGCTGGACGGTGCAGCAGAGGGTAACCTGATTATTAAAGATTCCTGGCCGGGCCAGATGCGAACCATATGGGGAGATCCACAGCGTTTTATTGAAGCCTATTTCTCGACATTCCCCGGTAACTATTTTACTGGTGACGGTGCTCGTCGTGATGAAGACGGTTACTACTGGATCACGGGTCGTGTTGATGATGTGTTAAATGTTTCAGGTCACCGGCTGGGAACTGCAGAAATTGAAAGCGCCTTGGTGGCACATGACTATGTTGCTGAAGCCGCTGTAGTGGGAATGCCTCATGAGATTAAAGGACAGGGGATCTGTACTTTTGTAACCTTGCAGGCAGGCGTGAATGAGTCTGAAGAATTAAGGCAGGAACTGGTCAGCTGGGTACGCAAGCAACTTGGCCCAGTGGCAACACCAGATGCGCTGCACTGGGCACCCGCACTGCCCAAGACACGTTCCGGTAAAATCATGCGCCGTATTTTAAGAAAAATTGCTGCCAATGAACTGGACAGTCTGGGAGATACTTCGACCTTGGCAGAACCAGCTGTAGTCGAGCAATTGATTGTTACGGTCTATCCGGACCACAAGTAAAATATTTCTGAATACCGCCTTGCTTTAAGGCGGTATTTTTAACTATAAGAATAAACTGAAGAATACACACAGCTGTACAAGCTATAAAATTTTAATGAGTATCCTAGATAAAAGCTTAATGAATACAACAGAAAATTCTTACTCTGCCGAGCAGGCGATACAGACAGCACAACAACTCACCCGGCTATTTTCACATACCGCTGCCTTACGTGATAAGCAGGGCGGTAACCCTAAAAAAGAACGTGACCTGATTCGGGAAAGCGGGCTACTTAAACTGTCAATTCCTACTGAATATAGCGGTTCAGGAGCAAACTGGACGACAATTTTTGAAACTATTCGAATTATAGCGCAGTCAGACAGTTCACTGGCGCATGTCTACGGATTTCATCACTTGTTGATTGCCACGGTACAACTGTTTGCACAACCACAACAATACGCCAGCTGGTTCAGGCAGACTGCTCAAGATAACCTGTTTTGGGGAAATGCACTCAACCCCCTCGACCGTCGTACTACAGTAACCCGAATTACAGATCATGAATATATTTTTCAGGGGGATAAAAGTTTCTGCTCCGGTTCAATAGACTCAGACCTGCTGCTGTGCTCGGGCTATGATGAACAGGGCAAATTGCTGATAGGTGTGATTCCATCGCAGCGCAACGGTGTTAGTTTTTTGGGGGACTGGGACAATATGGGTCAGCGCCAGACCGACAGTGGTACCAGCCATTTTGAACAGGTGCATGTCTATAAAAAAGAGCTATTACTTAACCCCGGCCCACTGAGTACCCCCTATTCGAGTCTTCGTCCGCTTATTGCACAGCTGATTTTTGTCCATTTATTTTTAGGTGTAGCAGAAGGAGCATTTGAGAATGCTAAAGCTGTTGTACAGTGCCAAAAAGCTTGGTCAAAGTCTCTGGCTGAACAAGCTGTAGATGACCCTTATACCCAGAAACATTTTGCCGAGTTTTATGTGCAGCTTGAAGGGGTAAGGCTACTTGCAGCAGATGCTGTGAAGAAACTGCAGGCAGCATGGTTACAGGGTGAATACTTAAGTTCAGTGCAACGTGGGGAGGTTTCTGTTGCAATCGCAACTGCTAAGATTGCTGCAACCAATACCTCACTTTATATCACGCAAAATATATTTCAGGTCATGGGGGCACGTGCCACAGCTGCCAAACTGAATCTGGACCGCTTCTGGCGCAATGTTCGAACCCAAACCCTGCATGATCCGGTTGACTATAAATATCAGGAAATTGGGGAATGGATATTAACCGGTAAACTACCTGAACCCAGCTTTTATTCTTGAACGGGTATGAGAGAAATAATTTTCAGGTCAATCTTTATATCCAGAATTTAATATACAACTATCTTCAGAGACAGCTTATAGAAAAAGTGCAGGCTATAAAAAACCCTCAAGCCGAGTCTTGAGGGAGGAGAACTGCCATGGGGTGTTATTATTATTTGGTTCATGAGCAACCAGGTTTAGCTGATTAATCAGGCAGACTTGGCAGATACAACATGCTGCTGCTCTACTTCTAACTCACGAACCAATGGCAAAACCTTCCAGCCGAAATACTCTATTTCTTCTATAAAATGTAAAAAGCCTGAGAGGATCAAATCAACCCCGGCATTTTTAAGCTCAATAATCCGTTCAGCAATTTGTTGGGGAGTACCAATTAGATTGGTCTTAAAACCATCATTATATTGCACCAGATCCACAAAAGTGGATTTTGCCCAGTTTCCTTCGCCTTCACGACTGGCAGCTCCTGCCTCACGAGTAGCCTTCCCAAAAGCCTGTACTGCCTGAATATCGGCCTGCTCGATAATCTCTTGTAATACTGCCTGCGCTTCTTCTTCTGTATCACGGGCAATAATAAAGGCATTTACCCCAACCTTAATTTGATGACCATTTAAAGCCGCTTTGGTACGCAAATCACTAATCTGTTTGACCAGTTCGTCAACGCTATTACCGTTGGTAAAATACCAGTCAGACACACGTGCAGCCATATCACGTGCGGCTCGGGAACTTCCACCCTGAAATACCTCAATATGAGGCTGCTGTAGAGGTTTGGGTTTAAGGGTATAATTCTCAAACTGATAATATTTACCTTTAAAACTATACTGATCCGTAGTCCAGATTCCTTTTAAAGCTCGAATAAATTCTTCAGAACGTACATAACGTTCATCATGTTCAGGCCAGATCTCTCCAATGGCATCAAATTCTCCACGAAACCATCCACTCACAATATTAACTGCTATGCGACCTTGAGTCAGATGATCAATAGTAGCGAGCTGTTTGGCAGCCAGAGCCGGTTTCCAGGGACCTGGTAAAATGGCAGCAATAACTTTCAGCTTTTCAGTTTTTGCGAGAAGAGCATGGCTAAAGCTGACAGACTCATGCTGGTTTTCGGCGCCATAGCCTGCTGTAAAACGAATCTGGGTTAATGCATATTCAAAGCCGTTTTTCTCGGCAGTCTGCGCTAAACGGACGTTATATTCATAACTCCAGTCGGTGCGCTGCTCAATCTTACTCACCACTAAGCCGCCACTGACATTTGGAACCCAGTAAGCAAACTTCAGCTGCTGTGCTTGATCATCCTTCATAGTGATTTCCTCACAAACTGTTAGGCCACATGAGTCTTCAGGTTTTTTGGATGCAAACGCGACTCTGCTGCATCTAGGCTGGGTACGGCGACAGATGGCAAGACCTCTTCCTGCTCAATCTGTTTATTGATCCCCAAATTCTGGTTAGCTTGCTCAGTTTTGACTTTAACCAGTTCTGCGCGTTGCCCTTTGGCTGGCGCCCACTCTAGAATTGGAAGTGCGCGGGCAACAGCCAGTGTAATGCGGTCTGCCAGCTGTTGACTCTGAATGGTATATTCTGGAGTAAAATCACGATCTGTGGCATAAACACCAATTGGTAAAGTCTGTGCCTGAAAAAAGCTAAACAATGGGCGTAATTGGTGTTCCAATACCAATGCATGGCGGTCGCTACCACCAGAGGCAGCCAATAATACAGGTACATCTACTAGGGCTGTCTGTTCGACAAAGTCAAAAAAATGTTTGAATAGGCCAGTAAAAGAGGCACGGTAAACCGGGGTCCCAACAATTAAAGCGTCTGCTGCTTCCACAGCAGCCAGATCATCCTGTACGCGCTGTGGAAGCTGGTTACGGTAAATAGCGCCTCCAAGTAAAGGCCCAATTTCACTAAATTTAATAAAGTGGATATTAATAGGTGTTGCCTCGCCGAGTTCATTTAATACCGCCTGAACCAGAGCTTCAGTTTTAGACGGTGTATTGAGACCACCTGAAACTGCAACAATATTAAGAGGCTGAACAGAAGATGAAAAATGATGTGTCATGTAAATAAACCTAAATAGCTCGCTAGTTACTATTTATTAACGGTCAGAAGCAGCCAGCCTGTAAAATAAGGAAATTAAAATAAGTTATCGTTTTTCAAGATATCTTTTAGATCAAAAAAAAATAAAATTTAAGTTATTGTTTTATAAAAATTTAATATAAACTGAGATTTAGGCGGCTCTAAAAATAGTAATTTATATGAAATTCTGATTTGAATTGAATAAAAATATCAAATACATTAAGAGCGCTTTATTATTGATCAGTTCTTACTAGCTTGCACACTAAATTAGTGAAGAATTGCATATCCTTAATGTCATGAGTGCAGTTAGAATAAAGCTGTACTGTGCAAAGAGATCTCCTGTTTCGCTTATGAACATATTAATCGTTGATGATCATCCACTGTTCCGGCATGCCCTAATTCAAGCCGTGCGTTATAGCCTGCCACAGGCACAAATCTCTGAGACAGCTGCAGTAAATGAATTTTATGAACGTCTGGAAAAGGGTTCAGAACCAGATTTGGTTTTACTGGATTTAAACTTGCCCGGTGCTTCAGGTTTTTCAGCACTGGTTCATGTCCGTGCCCAATATCCTTCTATTCCGATTATTGTAGTCTCTGCTCATGAAGAGCTGTCAATTATTCAGCGTGCAATTGCACACGGAGCAATGGGCTATATTCCTAAATCTGCCCATCCAAGTCATATTGGCGAGGCAATTCGTCAGGTATTAGAAGGGGAAATCTGGTTACCACCGAATTTGCCTACCAACGTGAGCTTTGATCCGAGAGCAACTGATGAGACCGAACTTGCAGAGCGAATTCAGTCACTTACACCACAGCAGTTCCGTGTACTGATGATGGTTGCTGAAGGTCTGCTCAACAAGCAGATTGCTTATGAACTAGATGTTTCAGAGGCTACCATCAAGGCACATGTAACAGCTATTTTCCGTAAGCTGGGAGTACAAAACCGTACTCAGGCAGTATTGGCTATCAAGGCACTTAATATTGATGAAAAGAGAGTCTAATTTAAAATAGCTATAAAAATAAGGCCCATGAATAAGGCCTTATTTTTTGTACCGAATGTTTTAAGCCAGGCAGTCCTGTTTGGCCATCAGATCAGTGCAAAATAGCGGATTCAAGGCAAATTCTAAATCATCAATCTGATCTTGTGATACCTGTCCTTTTTCCTTTAAATAATTTGCTACACGATCATCACGCAGGCTCAAGAATGCTGCATCATATACACCAAGCTCGACAAATAAAGCCGCAGTTTCCAGACTGTTAAAACGGTCCAGAAAAATATCACCTTCATACATTAAGAAAATATGATCCGAATCAGCCTGAGGGTCTACCTTTAAATACTCGGCCAAATCATAAGGTGAAGTCTTAATAAAGAGCAGATCGGATAATTCATCAAATTGAGTCATATCCAATTGGTCCTGTCCGGTTTTTACCTTACCCAGCCATGCTTTAAAGACCAGTACCGCTCCACCACGCAGCAGCATACTCCAAAGCTGATGACGTACAGCATCATCTAGACACTCAGATTCTGACTGTAGGACCTGAATCAGCTTTTCTTCCTGCTGGGCTAGCTTGTCAAATAAACCCAGACCTTGGGGCTGATAGGCAGCGGGAGCAAAAACATCAAATCTTAATGCTTCAAATACCTGAAGTGCCAGAGGAACTGCGCTGTGGTAAAGGGTATCGAGAGCCTGTAATTGGGGTTGAGCAAGCTTGCTATGTTTAAAGAATTGCTGCCACTGGATTTCAGGTAATAGCGCATTGGCACTATAATCCCGATAAAACTGTTGTGAAGGCTGGGCACCGTGTCCGACAATTTCTGACATATTCATAATAGTATCCTTAGGTTTTTTCTCTGACCGGTTTTTTCATAATGCAGACAATGAGAAAACCTGATGTATATATCTATTTTATGAGGGTGGAGGGGGGTAAATAGAAATAAGACTAAAGTTGTATAAGATTAAAAATGGGTTTTTTATTTTTATAAAATCAATAACTTGTTTAATTGTAACTAAGTATACAAGTGTTCACTTTAAAATTGAGCAGCTTTGCCATAGAAAATTCACAGTTGAAATTTTTGGCCAGTTTTTCATCATTAAATTAGCTGTTTTTTGATTTATTCTGCCTGTCTTGCCCTTATATTTTGTCAGTTAAGGCTGAAAATAGTTTTTCACAGTCTTTTTTGCCAGCTTTATGCTGGCAAAAAAGACTGTTCAATTATTTATAGATCAAGACTGATCACCTATGATTTTTAAACCCGATAACCAGGCGCGTAATGCCGCTGGTTTTAATGGTTTTTTCAATAAGACAATATTGTGCTGTTTTAAACGGTGAGGTAATTCAGGATCTGAATCTGCGGTAATCAACGCTACGGGTACAGGATGATGACGATGCTCAAGAATAAAGTCTAATCCTAATTGTCCCTGATTTAGATGTTGGTCAATCAGCCAGACCTGAATATTTTCCTGTTCAATAAGAGCAATTGCCTGTTGAGGTTCACGGGCTTTAAAGACCTGATACCCCCATTTCGTTAGTAAGGTTGACATACCTTCAAGGATAGTTTCGTCATTGTCCAGACAAAGAATGCGATAAGCCTTGGTTTTCAGTGGTGCCACCTGTACTGGGGCAGTCACTGTTTTGGGTGGCGCTACAATTGGAACTTCCAGAATAAAGCAGGAGCCCTTACCTTGGGTAGAGTATACATGAACCGGATAATCTAGCAGGCTGGTCATCCGCTGAACAATGGCCAGACCTAGGCCCAGACCTTGCTCACCCCAAGGCGAGGTATGTCCACACCGTTCAAATTCCTGAAAAAGCTTAATACGCTGTTCTTCAGCAATCCCAGGCCCGGTATCCCAGACGCCAATTCGTATATGGCCCGGTCGTTCACTGGAACGTAATACACCTAAAAGCACCCGGCCTTTAGCGGTATAACGTAAGGCATTACTGACAAAATTCTGTACAATCCGGCGTATCCACTGCGGATCTGTGTCTATCCAGAAGGGTGCATCGTGGACGTGAAACTGAATATTGCGCTGTGAAGCAATCGACTTGAACTGCAACTCCAGATCACGTAGCAAGTCATGTAGAGGATAAGACTGCCGGTTTGGCTGCATATTGCCCCCTTCTAGTCGGGCAATATCCAGAAGAGCTGACAGCATACTTTCAGCCCCATGCAGGGCTCGGTCCAGTTGTTGCAAAGTGATACGATCTTCATCGTTGTTAACACTCTGCTCCAAAGCGGTACTAAACAGCCGGGCAGCATGCATTGGCTGTAACAGGTCGTGACTGGCAGCTGCAATAAAACGGCTTTTCGACATGTTCGCCTTATCTGCCTGTTCGCGGGCAAGTTGCTGCTCTGCCAGGGCATCTGCCAGCTGGCGGGTGCGGTCAATAACGCGTGCTTCCAGTATGGCTTCATTTTCCCGGAATGCAGTAATGTCGGCAAAGGTAGTCACGAAACCACCCCCTTCAATTGGGTTGCCGCGCATCTGGATCACCCGGCCATCCTTACGGATACGCTCAAACTCATGTGCGCTGCCGACCTGCATCCAGTGAATCCGCTTACGGACATGTTCTTCAATAGACCCGGGACCACATTCGCCACGCTCGGCATTATAACGGATCAGATCAGAAATCGGACAGCCGACATAAACCAGATCTTTAGGATAGTCAAACAGCTTCAGGTACTGGTTGTTCCACGCCACCAGACACATATTTTCATCGACTACACTTACACCTTGGGTCATGTGGTCAATCATGGTCATCAGCAGATTCTGGTTGAAACGCTGCCATTGTGAAGCCTGGTCCAGAATATTGGCCACCTGGCCTAATGCCAGGCCATTATTAACCATGGCCGTAGTAAGCAGGGTACGGGCTGAAGCGGCACCAATAGTACCGGCCAGATACTGCTCGGTAAAGCGCCACCACATACCGTTAGCGACACTATTTTCATTAAGAACCAGATTGTTCTGGGCACAAAATTGCTGAAAAGCATGCGTCGCTGGCCCTTCTCCAGTAATACGCCGCGCCAGAGTCATGAGGTCACCTACTTTTAAACGGACCGCATCCTGGTGCAAATAACTCATGTCAGTGGAAGCACTGTGTGCTGGTAAAGGTTTAGTTTCATAATAAAAGAAACTTTCAGCCTGAATCTGCTCAGCAATACTTGGACGGTAAATTCGTGATACCCAGATATATAAAATAATATTGAGACCTAATGCCCAGATGACGCCATGCGTTAATGGCGCAAAGGATTCAAAGCCTAACAGGGCCTCCGGGCGTAACCAGTGCAGGCCGAGTGGTCCAGCCGTAAGGAACTGTTGGGCAAATTCAGTATAGCTTTCTGGCAGACTGCGCAAGATGGTAGGTAGCAGCAGGGTATAGGTCCACATAAAGAAACCAACAATCAGTCCGGCATACACCCCCTGACGGCTACCACCCCGCCAATAGAGTCCACCAATCAGGGCAGGGGAGAACTGGGCTACTGCACTAAAGGCCAGCAGGCCAAACACAGATAACTGGTCAATATCGTTAAAAAAATGAAAGAACAGGAAGCCCAGGAGCATGACACCCAAAATGCAGACCCGCCGGGTAAATTTAAGAACTTGCGGTAAGCGTTTGTCATGCCGGGAAATAATATTAAAACGCCATAATGCCGGCATGATCAGATCATTACTAAGCATAATGGAAAGTGCAACCGATGAGACCAATAGCATACCGGTCGAGGCAGAAAAGCCTCCTAAAAATGCTAATAAAGTCAACCATTCCTGATTATAACTGAGCGGAAGGGAAAGCACTGCCACATCAGGTACGGTAAGAAAGTTTGGTGCAGCATGCAATGCCCAGCTGGCAATAGGAATAATTGCTAGTGTCGTTAAAATCAGATAAGCGGCAAACCAGCGACGTGCCCCGCGAATATGTTTTTCGTCGCGCAGTTCAACTACGGCCACATGGAACTGTCGTGGCAGGCAGATGATTGCCAGTGCAGCCAGCAAGGTCTGTACCCAGAAAGTTTCCGGTACGCCAAATAGCTGTACTTCATAAAATGTCTTGGCAACATCACCAGAGACCTGCACAATATTTTCAGGAGCATCAAAAAGAAAAAAGAGCGCTACACAAAGTAGGGCAAACAGCTTAACAAAAGACTCAAAAGCGACAGCCAGCATCAGACCACCATGTTGCTCAGTATTGGCGATCTGCCGTGTACCGAACATCATTGCGAGTATAGCCAGAACACCGGTAAGTAAAAGCACACTGTTGGTGGTGGTATGTAAGGATTCATTCTGCGTTAGTATGACCGATGCACTCAATGCAATGGCCCTGAGTTGTAAAGCCAAGTAAGGAATAATGGCAATGACAGCCAGAATAGTCACTAAAGAGGCAAGACTACCGCTTTTACCATAGCGGGCAGCTACAAAGTCAGCAATAGAAGAAATAGCATGATGCTGGCGTACCCGACCCAGACGGCGCCAGATATCATAGCCTAATCCGACGAATAGCAATGGCCCCAGATAGATCGGCAGAAAAATAATACCTTCACGTACTGCAGCACCAGTTGCGCCATAAAATGTCCAGGATGAACAATATACTCCGAGCGTCAGGCTGAATAACAACATACGGCCACGAGTACTTAGACGGCTGGCATGCTTTTCACCAAAAAATGCACAGACAAAAAGTATAAAAATATAAAGGGCCAGTACCCCGATGATCAGCCAGCTGTTCATATTGCTCACGGTCTTTATTGCTGCTTCTATGATACCTCAAGCGCAGGATAAACAGATGCCTGATCAGTATTTAAAGACCAAAGTCTAAGTTACGGGAACCCTACAATATTGTTAATTTTGTATACGTAAAAAAAAGATTAAAGATTGGACAAAAGCGACCAATAGCTTGGCCGCTGATTAAGGAGCAAGGTTATGGATGAGCTTAAGGTAGAGCGAATTCTACAAAATCCAAAATTTAAAGAGATGGTGGCCAAGAAAAGAAATCTCAGCTGGACATTAACTGCAATTATGCTGTTTGTCTATGTTGGTTTCATGCTGTTGGTAGGTTATAACAAAGAATTCCTGATGAGTTCTTTTAGTGGCGGGGTAACAACTTGGGGAATTCCTTTAGGCCTCGGCATTATCGTCCTGTCATTTGTATTATGTGCAGTGTATTCATATATCGCCAATAACACACTTGATGAACTTAACAGAGAAGCTTTGAAAGAAGTCGAGGCAATCGCGCAAGAGTCTACGACTACTAAAGGAATGCACTAATATGAAATGGAATTCATGTAAAGCAAAAGTATTTGCTGCGTCCACATTTTTAACTTCTGGTCTGGCTATGGCTGGCCCTGATCTGGGTGCGGCTGAGCAGCAGGCTACGAATTGGCACGCAATTATCATGTTCGTGATTTTTGTCGGCCTTACATTGTTCATTACCAAATGGGCAGCCAAACAGACTCAGTCAACTCAAGACTTCTACACTGCAGGTGGTGGTATTTCGGGTTTCCAGAACGGTTTGGCGATTGCTGGTGACTTCATGTCTGCTGCATCGTTCCTGGGTATTTCTGCCATGGTGTTCAGTTCAGGATTCGATGGTCTGCTGTACTCATTAGGCTTCATGGTTGGCTGGCCAATTGTTCTGTTCCTGATTGCAGAGCGTCTGCGTAACTTGGGTAAATATAACCTGTCAGACGTGGTGTCATTCCGTCTGGAAGAAAAGCCGGTTCGTACCTTGGCAGCAATCAGCTCACTGGTCGTGGTCGCGTTTTACCTCATTGCACAGATGGTCGGTGCGGGACAGCTGATCAAACTGCTATTTGGCTTGAACTATAATATCGCGGTTGTAATTGTTGGCCTGCTGATGATGGCTTACGTAATGTTCGGCGGCATGTTGGCTACCACTTGGGTACAGATCATCAAGGCTGTAATGCTGCTTTCTGGCGCAACTTTCATGGCATTTATGGTAATGAAAGGTGTTGGCTTCAGCTTTACTGCAATGTTTGACCAATCTATCCAGATTTTCGCTAAAGTCCATGATATTACACTGGCAGAAGCAGGCAAAATCATGGGACCAGGCAAACTGGCAGAGAACCCAATTGATGCGATTTCCCTCGGACTTGCATTGATGTTTGGTACTGCTGGTCTTCCACATATCCTCATGCGTTTCTTTACAGTAAAAGATGCAAAAGAAGCACGTAAATCAGTGGTTGTAGCAACAGGTTTCATTGGTTACTTCTATCTGCTGACCTTCATCATTGGTTTCGGTGCAATCTTGTATGTATCGAATAATCCACAATTCATTGATGTAGCGAAAATGGCGGTTACAGGCAAGTTAGAGCTTGTAGGCGGTAACAATATGGCTGCGGTCCATCTGGCTGATGCTGTGGGTGGCGACCTGTTTATGGGCTTCATTTCAGCGGTAGCATTTGCCACAATTCTTGCCGTAGTGGCTGGTTTAACCCTGTCAGGTGCTTCTGCAATCTCGCATGACCTGTATGCAAACGTATTTAAAAAAGGACAGACTACGCCTGAATCTGAACTTCGCATGTCTAAAATTGCCACTCTGGGCCTTGCGATCTTTGCAATGATTTTAGGTATCCTGTTTGAGAAACAGAACGTGGCCTTCATGGTAGGTCTGGCATTCTCGGTTGCTGCGTGTGCTAACTTCCCGGTACTTGTTCTGTCTATGTTCTGGAAAGGCCTGACGACACGTGGTGCAGTAGCCGGTGGTGTTGTGGGTCTGTCACTTGCTGTAATTCTGATTGTGCTGTCTAAAGCAGTCTGGGTGGATACACTCGGTATTTCTGATACGCCAATTAACCCTTTTAATGGCCCTGCAATCTTTGCTATGCCACTTTCATTCTTCTGCTGCTGGTTGTTCTCTGTAACTGATAAATCAGCGCGTGCACAGCGTGAACGTAAAGAATTCGATGCCCAGTTTGTACGTTCCATGACTGGTATCGGAGCTTCCGGTGCTCAAGATCATTAATTGATTTAAATAAAAAGCCCCGCAATTGCGGGGCTTTTTATTAATTCATTATTTCTTGTCACCAATAATAGTTGACCAGTACAGGTCAGCAATTTCACTACCATTAAAATAAACAGTAGCTTTTAATGATTCAGGCTGGTTCTGGCGCACATCAATCATCTGGTTGTAGGTGTCACGTATTTTTAAATTACCCTCAGTAGGTAAATGCTTATAATTGTTAGATATGGTTTCAGCCATTTTAAAGGGTGTAGTGGTCTCAAAATTAAAGCTATAACGGAAATCTGCCTGGTAAGGCTGGCCAATAATTGTCCCGCTGGTGGTAAGAGTGCGTATTCCATTACTTCCGCTGCCATATTCATCGGCTAAACGGTAGTTATAGTTTCTGACTTGCAGGTACTCTTTACTGGTTTCATTATAGTTTGTTCCGCCAGCTGGTGCATTAGCATCCTTGCTGACCCGCTGAAATTCCAACTGATCAACCTGATAAGCCTTTTCTTTACCTGCTGTAGTTGTTGTTTCCCGATAGGAAATACTGCCTGAAATCAGGTAATCATCTTTCAGGCTAAAATCTACATTTGAACCATAGCGCACATTGGTAAATTTCAAAGTAGTGGTATCACCATTTACGGTTTGGGTAATACTTGAGCCCTGACGATAAGTTTTATCGAGAATAATACAGTTTTCCTTATCCTGTTTTAGGCTTAAAGTCTTTACTGAGCCATTCGTAATTACTTCTGCACAAAGTCGGTTTGGAAACTTGATGCTATTTAGACCCAGATTATAAATCTGTACCAGTCTGCCAGTCCGGCCATAAGGATAGTCTGCAAAAACCTCCCCAACCATGTGGCCTAATGCAACGTTATAGTCTGTCTCATTGCTGCGATCACCAGTGATTTTATCGCGAATCTTGTCCAGAATACTCTGGTCTTCAAAAGGCACGAATTCTTCTGATAATTCTGGCGAAATTGTTTCATTAGGCACATTTGGTGGCGTAGTGATAGTAGCGTCATTGGAACTTCCGCCTCCTCCACAGGCTACCAGTAAAGTTGAGCTTAAAGCCAAGCCAAGTAAGCTGATCTGCTTTTTCATAAAATGTACTTCCTTAATTTTATTTGTTTTTTAGACTTAAAAACGAATTAGAATTTTTACTCTAAAATCTTGGATATAGGTCCTTTTAATGTCATTATTTTGTAAAAATTGAGTAGGCATAGGCTTTAGAGATATTTTTTAGATAAAATTTTAAAATTATTGTTTTTAAAAGATTAATTGAAAGAAAACCTATAGATATAGAGTTTACAGGTATAGAGTTAATGTTACATTTCTTAATATAAGCTTTTATAAATTTATACTTTCTTTTTATAAGGTCTCGCCACACTTCATTTAATTAATAAATAATAATGGCTACATTAGAAAATGGCTGGGTTAAAAGCAGGCTTGCGTGTACTTCTTGGATTCTGGAAAGGTCTTCGTTTATTACCTTCCGCCCAGTTAGTTTTATTACAATTTTTTATACTGATTTTATCTTTGCTCAGCAATGATAGTACACCGTCTCGTTCTGTCACCTGGTTACTGGGCGTGATTGCACTATTACTGGTGGCAAAAATGATACGCCAGACTCCAGCCTACACCGCACTCGGTCTCATTTTTGTCGGTGGTGCTTTTATTTTTTCTGTGCCCATACTTTTTGGTTATGAACATGTGAGTCTGATCATTACTACCCATGCTTTTGAAGCAAGTGCCTATTTTTGTGCGGCTTATGGACTGATCCGCTATATGTTTGCTGACCGTTATCTTACTAAGGATGAGCTTTTTGCAGCTGCCGCAGTCTTTACCTTGATCGCTTGGGGTTTTGCCTTTCTTTATAACATCTGCCAACTGGTAGTTCCTTATAGCTTTCAAAATCCAAATCGGACAGGGCCATTGCAAACCTGGCTGGATCTTCTGTTTTTAAGCTTTAGTCTCCAGTCAGCTACGGGTCTTGCAGACCTGATGCCAGTCAGTCCGGCGGCACGTGTTCTGGCAATGTTACAGATGTTTGGCGGAGTAATGTATCTGGCACTTATCGTTTCAAGACTTATTGTACTGCAATATATTTCACATTCACCCCGTACGAATAAAGACAAATCTTGAAAATTTTCCTTTACAGGAAGTTAACGGCTTTCATTTGTAAGTTAATTTAATATATCACTCTGAATACTGGTTCAGTATTCTTTGTTTTTACAATGTCTTAGCAGAATGCATTTTGACCGCAGAGTCTGTCATTTTATTAAAAAAATATATGGGGGTAAATCACCTATGTCTTCCAAGTCCAAAGCTTGGTTTTCCAATGTTAATCCTAATGTGTTTATTAGCACGGTTGTGATTATCCTGATCTTTTTAGCTATTGTTATTTTTGCTCCTGATGCATTTGAACTTCTGACCAAAAAATTAAATCAGTGGATTACTGATTCTTTCAGCTGGTTTTATGTTTTATCGGTTGCCTTATTTTTAATCCTGCTAACAGGTATTGCTGTGTCTTCCATGGGCCGGATCAAACTTGGGCCAGATCATAGTCAACCTGATTATACCTATCCTTCCTGGTTTGCCATGCTGTTTACTGCAGGTATGGGGATTGGCTTAATGTTCTTTGGTGTTGCTGAGCCCATTATGCATTATGTCAGTCCACCAAGTGGCCAGCCGGAGACCGTACTGGCAGCACAACAGGCCATGCGTGTTACTTTCTTCCATTGGGGTTTACATGCCTGGGCTATTTATGCAGTTGTTGGGTTGTCACTGGCTTATTTTGCATACCGTCATCAGCTTCCATTAAAAGTCCGCTCAGCCTTATATCCTTTAATTGGTAAGCGTATTTATGGACCAATTGGTGATGGAGTCGATACTTTCGCCACAATTGGGACCATATTCGGGGTTGCCACTTCTCTGGGTTTTGGTGTAACACAGATTAACTCGGGATTAAATTACCTGTTTGGCTGGGAGCAGAGTATTCTGACTCAGATTATTTTAATTGTTGTGGTAAGCAGTATTGCTTCACTCTCGGTTTTTTTAGGTCTGGATAAGGGCGTTAAGCGTTTATCTGAACTCAACCTCATTCTGGCATTGCTATTGCTGGCTTTCATATTTTTAACTGGCGCCAGCATTTATTTATTGCAGACCACCATCCAGACAGCAGGACAATATGTATCTAACCTGTTCAGCATGACTTTTAACTTATATGCCTATCAGCCTAATGGCTGGATTGGTGGCTGGACTATCATGTACTGGGCTTGGTGGATTTCGTGGTCACCATTTGTGGGTATGTTTATTGCCCGAGTCTCACGAGGACGTACTGTCCGTGAGTTTATTGCAGGCGTATTGCTGATTCCTACAGGTTTCACCATTATCTGGATGGGATTCATAGGTAATGCAGCGCTATATAATGTGATGTTTGAAGGAAATAATAGCCTGCTAGAAGCTGTAAAAACTGATTCTTCTGTAGCGCTGTTTGAATTCTTGACCCAGTTACCTTGGTCTGGAGTGAGCAGTATTTTAGCAACTGTTCTGGTTATGCTGTTTTTTGTGACCTCTGCCGATTCAGGCGCCTTGGTTACCGATTATCTTACCTCTAAAACGGATCAGTCTCCTGCCTGGCAGCGGCTGTTCTGGACAGTACTTATGGCGCTACTGGCTATTATTCTGCTCATGGCTGGTGGTTTAGGTGCATTACAATCCGCCAC
This sequence comes from Acinetobacter sp. UBA6571, assembly GCF_002434085.1. Classification (NCBI taxonomy): domain Bacteria; kingdom Pseudomonadati; phylum Pseudomonadota; class Gammaproteobacteria; order Moraxellales; family Moraxellaceae; genus Acinetobacter; species Acinetobacter sp. UBA6571. The sequence continues at coordinate 49,998 of NZ_DJJJ01000035.1, forward strand.
CATTATGAGTGCTTTGCCATTTACTTTTATTATGCTGCTCATCTGCTGGGGGTTGCTCAAGGCATTAAGATTAGACAGTTTGAAAATGCAGGCTATTCAGGAGGCACGTATTACACCGCGTGCTATTCATAACCCGCGCAGCTGGCAACAGCGTCTGGGCCTAATTATGCATTATCCACATAGTCGTGATGAAGTAGAGCATTATATAAAGTCTACAGTTGCTCAGGCATTTCAGCATATTCAGCATGAGTTTAAACGTCGTAATCTTGAGGTGAGCATAGAAACTCTTGAGGACGGATTGCTATTAAGGGTGGATCATCGGAATGAGATTAATTTTATCTATAAAGTGGTTTCACGTGAAACTACCCCTCCAAGCTTTATGACTGAAGCTCAATCAGCTACCGACCATGAATATTATCAGGCTGAAGTGTTTTTAAGAGAGGGAGGACAAAATTATGATGTTATGGAATGGACGCAAGAAGATCTGCTTCAGGATATTCTGGACCAGTATGAACGTCATCTTTACTTCCTGAACGTCATACGCAGTTAAATGCAATAATAAAAAGGACTCCAATGGAGTCCTTTTTTAGTTCCTTAATCTGTTAACAGATTAAAAACGGAATTTGGCGTTAACCCCTACAGTCTGAGTATCTGCATCTATACCTACTGCGTTTGCATTAACATAGCTTGCGCCTACTGCAACTGCTGGAGTAATAAAGTAGTTAATGTTTGCTCCCCAAGCTGAATCCATTACATCAGTAAAATTAGATTCAGCATAAGAAGCGCCTACACTAAATTTTGGTGTAAAGTAGACATCAGTTTTTAACTGATATGCATTGTTGCTGTCTGCATGCATCATTGCGGCTTCAAAACCAACTGATGCATTTGTACCATCAACTGGGCCTACATATTTAGTGCGGGCAGTTACGATATCTTGAGAAAGACGCTGATTAGTAAAACCGGCAGTTGCAGCTTCACCTACAGTTTTTAGAATACCATTAGACATAATATTGTTGGCGTCTAGAGCAAAAGGATCAGCAATATTTGCATAGCCTACTGCTACCAGGAAATTAGGTGCCAGAAGTGCACCAAGCTCTAATGCATAACGATCGCCATTATTTTCAATAGAACCTAATTTTGTACCAAACTCAGATATATCTGTATCTGTTTTAGTGTGGCTATAAGCTGCACTGGTATATAACGGAATAACTGAAGTCGGAATATATGCTTCACCTTTTACGCCGTAAGTGTGTGCTTCAGTATCCAGACTCAAGGTACGATCTGCACCCAAGTCAAGATTACCATAGGTGTAAGCAAGAGAAATGTTAGAAGCTTGGTTTAAAAATGCGGCTTCAGCTAATGGCCCTTTGCTTGAATCTACATTTTTATAGTAGTAAGTTCCGGCTACTGAACCAGTAAAATCTTTATCATTGAGTGTGGCATCGATATATTCAGATTGTCCCTGAACCTCAAATTGATATGCTTGCGCACCGGTCATGGCTAATAGTAAAGCAGTGGCTAAACCGAGTTTTTTCATGATATTTACCAGTTTATTAAAAATGGATTAAACCACTGCATTGTATTGTAACAATTTATTAAGTCAATGAAGTAAAAAGATATTATTTTATAGAGTAATTATACTAAATATGATAAAGAACATTTTTTGCTCATTTGGAATAAGGTTTGTCAACCTTTTAAAAAGTTTCGATATAACAGTTAAGTAATACTTAATTAATGAATAAATTTTAGGAAAAAATGAGTTTTGAATAAGAGTTTTATGATTGTTTTAACTGATTAATATAGAAGAATTAATCAATAATTCTAGAAATAAGAAAGGAATCAAATTGAAGTATTTTATATTTAATTTTTGGTAGGATAGATGCTTTTTTAAGCACTTTATAAGCTAAAAACTTTAAATTAGAATTTATCTTAGTAGTTAGATTAAGATAAGACTTAGCTCTACAAAATTGTAAAAAGCGATAGATTTTCTAATCCTTATTAAATTAATCAACTTTACTTTATACATGAAAAATCACATAATATTTATATCAGATATATACAACTTATATCTGTACCACAGAATTTTTAAAACCGTATTTCTGGTTTATCCGCCCAGCTTTCCCCAAGGTTGGGCTTTTTTTAACCTGAGTTTTATACTTAGACAGTGTGCTATTTTAAATTACAGTTAAAATAAGAAATTTGAGCTGTACATGCAAAACCAAAAAATGACTTGCGTAATTTTAAAAAAGTTTTAACTAAAAATAAGTAAATTTTAAGTAAAAAAAGGCCCAGCTTAAAAGAGATAACTGGGCCAGAAAGGATGCATAATATTTGGGAGATACATCCTGAGGAATTCAAATAAGTGTGATTAAAATCTCACTTATTATTCTTAAATGTAGTATGCAACAGTTTTTTAAATGTGTTAAATTGATAATTAATATTTTAAAAAACGGTAAAACCAATTAATAGAAAAATTATAGAGTTAGAAAAAATATTAATCTTTAACTTGAAAAGGGATTTAAGCTAAATGAAATATTATATAGTTGCAGAAACTATTTATCTTTTATCTTTCAGAAAAGTTATTAAAATTATAGTTCTGATTTTTTAATAAAATTTTATAAATTTTGTATAGAGAAAAAATATAGTGTATTTAAAAGTATTTATATTTTTACTCAGGGCTCTATGTATTCTGCAGATCTCTTAGACTTTAAAACTAGAGTGATAAATTTTTAAACTATTGAAAAAGATAGAGTAAAAGGTAAAATAGCCCCTCTTGGGGAACAGGTTATTACTAACTTTCCATTAAAAAAACATCAGTAAACTTTAAGTATTCTAAAGAAGCTATCTCTGCCCGAAACTTTTATGATCTTAAGTTTTTATAAAATATATTTTTGAATACTAGAATCTGTAATGGGATATGTTTGATGAAGAACCAGCTACGTTCAGAATATATTACCCGGCGTTTGTTCTGGTCCATGTTGGTTATTATTTTTTCACTTCTTTTTATTTGTATTCCTCTGACTATAGACAGTTATCGTACTTACAAGAAAACAGACCTGGCTCTGACAGAAATCTCTGCACTACGTAATATGGCCGAGCTGACAAATATGATTTCACGAGAACGTGGCCCATCAAATAAAGTCATGTCGAGTACAACAGAAGAGTTCGAACAGAATTTCAGGGAACTAATTGATTTTCGAAAATCAGTAGATACACATATTGCTGAAACAGTAAATATTTTAAACAAGGCCGGCTTGCCGGCAGATGCTGAAAATGTATCTAAGAATGTGGTGCATTCACTAGAGCAGGGTAGACAGGCTATAGATGGCTATATTGCTATACCTCGCTCTAAAAGAACCTCTATACAGCTTGATCGGTCGATTCAGAAAATGTTTGCTGCTTGGGATAGCGCTCATCAGGTCTTAAAAAATGTCATTTCACATTCAGTGGGGAAAAATACCGTTATCTCTGATTATTATACCCTGATTTTAATTTTGACTGACCTGCGGGATCAGGCTGGACGTTTGGCCTCCAATATTATTGCAGCGGTCACTTTTCAGGAGAAAATTCCAGAGGAAAATCTTGCACGCTCTTTGCAGACCCAGTATCAGGCTTATTACTTATGGGATCTGATTAATTCTATTCAACAGGATAAATATAGAACACCCCAATATTTAAGACTACATGGTGAAGTTAAAACAGAGTTTCTGGAAAAAGCGATTCCAATGGTAAAAACGCTGATCAATGAAAGTATAAAAAATCAGCCGTACTCTATGACAGGAACCCAGTTAACTGAACAAATCGTTGATAAATTTTTGACAGTGGTTAATTTACAGGATTTTCTGCTGGATCATAGCGTTAAAACAGCTGAAGAGGTACGCAGTAAGGCATGGAAAAAATTTATCCTGACTCTTTCTGTTTCTGTTATTTCTGTGTTTACCGCCATTTTTACTATGGTTTATGCACGCTATAAAGTATTTACCCCCTTAATCCGGGCACGCAATCTGATTTTAAAGCTTGCCGGTCATCAAGATGCTCGTATCCAGTCCTCAGATATTCTTTATCCACTCTCGCTATTTGAAGCCATACAAAAACTACAGGCACAGCTGGCCGAGCGTGATGTACTTGAATTACAACTGCGTAATATTGCCAATACCGATATTTTAACCGGAGTATCGAATCGCCTAGCATTGGATGAGCATATACAGTATCTGGAAAAGCATGTTAAACAATTAAGCCAGACTTGTCTGATTCTGGTAGATATTGATTATTTTAAACAGGTAAATGATCAGTACGGACACATTATTGGTGATCAAATTATTCAGCTTGTTGCCAGTCAGCTTAAAAAAAGTGTACGTTCTTCGGATCTGATTATTCGTTATGGCGGAGACGAATTTATCATATTCTTGGAATATGTCGAGTTCGGTGCAGCTTTGAAAGTGGCAGAAAAAATTCGTGCTGAAGTCCAGCAGGCCCATCTTAAGCTTGAAAATGGTAACTCAATTTCTGTTTCAGTGAGTATAGGCGTCGCGACAGGCGCAGAAAACTGGTTAGAACTGCTGGAAAAGGCGGATCAGGCGTTATTCCGGGCAAAGGCAGCGGGACGAAATAGTGTTGCGTAGTAAGAGATTTAAATTCCCAAATTTTTAGAATACGCTAACCTAGGAGTTTTTTTCTTATTGTATTTCGATGAATATTTTTATAAATAAAGCGGCTGTTAAAGCTATTGATAGAAACAACAGGGTATTGCTAAAAAAACCTTTATAACTATCTGACTGCATAAAACGTCTCAGTAAAAAATTATGAAGTTTAAAATAAAAAAACGGTGAATATATCACCGTTTTCAATAGGGCTTTAACAGCTGAGGAGTCTATTTCAATAAAGGTTTCAAGAAACGGCCTGTATGTGAAATAGCTACTTCAGCAACCTCCTCTGGTGTGCCGGTAGCAATAATCTGACCACCACCAGAGCCTCCTTCCGGTCCAAGATCGACCACCCAGTCTGCAGTCTTAATAACATCCAGATTGTGCTCAATCACTACAATGGTATTACCCTTGTTGCGTAGCTCATGCAGGATATCTAATAACTTGGCAATATCATGGAAATGCAGGCCTGTGGTAGGTTCGTCCAGTACATACAGAGTCTTCCCGGTATCACGTTTAGCTAATTCACGGGCCAGTTTTACCCGTTGAGCTTCACCTCCCGACAGCGTGGTTGCCGACTGGCCCAGACGGATATAACCGAGACCTACCTGAGTCAGTGTTTCCAGACGGCGATGAATTACCGGAATAGCCTCGAAGAATGCAGCTGCATCTTCTACCGTCATTTCCAGTACATCGGAAATATTTTTACCTTTATAGCCAACTTCCAGAGTCTCACGATTATATCGTTTGCCATGACAGGCATCACAGGGTACATACATATCCGGCAGGAAGTGCATTGCTACCTTAATCATGCCATCACCTTCACAGGCCTCACAGCGGCCACCTTTTACATTAAAGGAGAACCGGCCAGCACTATAGCCGCGTGCTTTGGCTTCTTGTGTTTGGGCAAACAGTTCCCGGATAGGTGTAAATACGCCTGTGTAGGTTGCCGGGTTGGAGCGTGGGGTACGTCCAATCGGACTCTGGTCAATATCTACAACTTTATCAAGAAATTGCAGACCATCTATACTGTCAAATTTCTCTGGTGTTAAGGTAGTTGCTCCATTGAGCTGAGTAGCTGCCAGAGGTAACAAGGTCCGGTTAATCAGGGTAGATTTTCCAGAACCAGACACGCCGGTAACACAGGTCATTACACCTAGGGGAATGGTAAGGTCAACATTTTTCAGGTTATGTCCTGACGCCCCTAACAGCTTGATCTGTTCTTCCGGTTTTGGCGGCTGAACACGCTGTTGTGGTACCGCGATTTTTAACTCACCAGAAAGATATTTGCCAGTCAGTGAATCTTTGTGCTGGCAAAGTTCATCGGCTGTACCCTCAGCAATTACATAACCGCCATGCACTCCTGCACCTGGGCCAATATCAATAATATGGTCAGCGGCACGAATGGCATCTTCATCATGTTCAACCACCAGTACAGTATTGCCCAGATCACGCAGACGAATCAGGGTTTGCAGTAGGCGGTCGTTATCACGCTGGTGCAAGCCAATCGAAGGCTCATCCAGTACATACATCACGCCCATCAGACCGGCACCAATTTGTGAAGCCAGACGAATACGCTGTGCTTCACCACCAGACAAGGTTTCTGCTGAACGCGCAAGACTCAGATAATTCAGACCGACACTGACCAGAAAGTGAAGACGCTCACGAATCTCTTTGAAGATTTTGTCACCAATTTCACCTTTGGCGCCTTCCAGATGCAGATGCTCATAATAATGTGCGGCATCACCGATCGACATGCGGGTAATCTGGCTGATGGTATGGTCCAGAATTTTTACATTACGTGAAATCTCATTCAGCCGAGAACCGTCGCAAACATCACAAGCAGCATTCGACAAGTATTGTGACAGGTCATCTCGTACATAATTACTTTCAGTCTCACGGTAGCGCCGTTCTAGATGTGGCAATACACCCTCAAAAGGCATAACCCGGTTATGACGGCGGCCACGTTCGTCCACATAGCTGAGATCAATTTTCTCACGCCCTGTACCATATAAAAACTTCTTCTGAATATCTTTACCCAAGTCTTTCCACGGGGTTTCCAGAGAATAATCATAATGGGCAGCTACTTTTTGTAGCATTGAATAATAATAAGGGCGCTGACGGTCCCAGCCACGGATTGCACCTTGGCTAATACTCAGCTCCGGGTTATGGATCAGTTTATCGGCACTGAAGTGGCTACGGGTACCCAGACCATCACAAGCTGGACAGGCACCAAACGGATTATTAAATGAAAATAACCGTGGTTCCAGATCACCTACCGCACGGTCACAGTCCGGACATGAATGTTTGGCCGAAAATACCCGGTCTGGATGTTCATCTTTCATCCAGGATAAAACTGCCAGATCTCCGCCGAGCCGTAGTGCAGTTTCAAAAGATTCAGCGATACGATTACCCAGGTCATCACGTACTTTGAAACGGTCCACAATTACTTCAATAGTATGTTTCTTTTTCTTGTCCAGTTCGGGTGGCGTATCAATTTCAATAATTTCGCCATCTACACGTGCACGGACAAAACCCTGACTTTGCAACTGTTCAAAGAGGGTAGAGTATTCACCTTTACGTTCACGTACTACCGGTGCCAGCAGCATCAAGGCTGTCCCTTCAGGCAGGGCTTTTACAGCATCTACCATTTCTGACACAGTCTGCGCCACCATTGGCAAGTCATGTTCCGGGCAGTACGGTGTACCTACACGTGCGTAAAGCAGTCGCAAATAGTCATAAATTTCTGTAATAGTTCCCACTGTAGAACGTGGATTATGACTGGTTGACTTCTGTTCAATTGCGATTGCAGGAGACAGGCCTTCAATTGCATCAACTTCCGGTTTTTCCATCTGGGATAAAAACTGACGCGCATAGGCCGACAATGACTCGACATAACGGCGCTGACCTTCGGCATACAGGGTATCAAAAGCAAGAGAAGATTTACCTGAGCCCGAAAGTCCCGTAATTACCACGAACTTGTCCCGTGGAATATCGAGTGACACATTTTTGAGGTTATGGGTACGTGCGCCTCGAATACGGATATGACTTTGACTCATGAATCGTCCTAAGTAAGCGTTTAAAACTCTATATATGGTAGCGCTTTAAAAATGTTCAAGCGTAGTTTTTATGATTTTAAAGCGTCAGTTTATGTCACATTGTTTTACTATTCACTTAAACCTTCAGGCCAGTCCCGCTGCCGGTAGGCACTGTCCCAAAAAATCCACTCCAGCTCAGCACCACGTTTATAAACTTGCTGCATTTTATTTAATGTCTCGTGATCACACTGCTGAGCCACCTGGTCCAATGTCATGATCACTTCCCTTACCGCATGATGAAACTCTTCACCCGCATAGGTATCAATCCAGGCCTGATAGGGATTGTCGGGCGCTGAATGCTCAACAATATATCTGCCGACTTCAGCATATATCCAGAAACAGGGTAACAGGGCAGCCAGAACCACCGGATAGCTTTCTGACCAGGCAGTTGCACTCAGGAATGATGTGTAATGATGGCAGGCTTGAGTCAATGGTGTAGCTGCAAATTGGGCTGGGCTAATACCGAATTTCTGCATGAAATCCTTATGCAGGCTACGTTCAAATACAATTGCTACCCGTGCAGCTTCAGAAAACTGAATCACTTCCTCGGCATTTGCAGCTTTGGCTGCACAAACTGCCAGGGCACGGCCGTAGGCAAGCAGATAATGTGCATCCTGAATAATATAATGAGTGAAGATTTTTTTGCATAAGGTTCCCTGCATCAGTTCCTGGTTGAAAGGCATCTTGAGGATTCGTTCATATAAACCCAGATTATCCCGCCACAGTAATTGTGAAAAATGCAATTTTATACTCCTGAAGGTAAGCGTTAAAAAATACTTAAAATATCCCAACACTATAGGATGTTATCTATAAGACCATGAGCTCTTGAATATAACTTAAACTTCTTAATACATCAGGTTGCTCACTGATCAAAAAGTTTTTACCGGCTTCAAAAAAAACAGGTCATAATTACTGGAACAAGATGCCGTAGACTTCTCCGGTTCAAACAGGTTTTAAAACATTCATTGTGAATAGGTTTATCCATGAAGCATTTCCGATTTTCCATTTTTTTTACGGTGGTGTGTCTTGCACTGTCAGCTTATTGGGGCTATACCCATGGGCCTCAATCAGGCATAGAAACCATGTTCAAGGCTCTGACCATCACGGCCATCCTGGCAGTAATGGAGGTGTCCCTGTCATTTGACAATGCTGTAGTCAATGCCTCAGTACTACGTAACTGGGACCACTTCTGGAAAATGATCTTTCTGACAGTTGGTATCTTAATTGCGGTTTTCGGTATGCGTCTGATTTTCCCTGTGGTGATTGTTGCAGTCACTGCTGATATGGGATTAATGGAAGTGGTAAGACTGGCACTTAATGATCCAACGGCCTATTCGCAGCGGTTGATGGACCATCATGCTGAAATTGCTGCTTTTGGTGGAGCTTTCTTGCTTCTGGTTTTTCTGAATTTCTTCCTGGATGAAGGTAAAGATACTCACTGGTTTCGCTGGCTGGAGCGACGCTTAACCAGTTTGGCCAGCGTACCGGCCATGTCTGTATTTATTGCCCTGATTGCTTTGCTGGTAGTGGCTGCCAATGTAGACGAGACAAAACGTCTGGTCGTAACTATGGCTGGTATCTGGGGAATTGTAATTTATATCGGGGTACAGGTACTTAGTCATCTGCTAGGCGGTGAACCGGAAATTGATGAAGAAGGTAACGCTGTTACACATGACAGCACGGGCGCAGCAACCGGTGTAGTAAAAGCAGGTTTCGGCGGTTTCCTGTATCTTGAAGTGCTGGATGCATCTTTTAGCTTTGACGGTGTAATTGGAGCTTTCGCAATTACCAGTGATGTAGTTATTATTATGCTAGGCTTGGCAATTGGTGCAATTTTCGTCCGCTCCATGACTATTTATCTGGTCGAAAAAGGTACACTGGATGCTTACATCTACCTTGAACATGGTGCGCATTATGCAATTGGCGCACTGGCCATCATCATGCTGGCAAGTGGCACAGGCGTACATATTCCTGAAGTGGTAACCGGCCTGATCGGGGTGGCATTTATTGTCTGGGCAGTACTGGCTTCAATCCAGTATCGTAAACGGACAGAACGTCTTGGTTAGAATATATTTTTAAACTCAGAATAAGTTGAAGGGTATAGTCATATACCCTTTTTTATTGTCATTAATATCGTTATTTCGAATAACAGAGCTACGCGCTTTGAGCTGCTTTATCTTATAATTCATCTTATTTTCTAATAAGCCTGTTGCTATGATGAATGCCTTAGAACGCCGTTCAACTTTTGCCTTAAGCAGTATCTTTGCTTTACGCATGTTGGGCCTGTTCATGATTATTCCTGTATTCTCTGTAGCAGGGCAGTCATATCAGTATGCGACACCAGCATTGTTGGGCCTGGCTGTGGGTGTTTATGGTCTGAGCCAAGCGATTCTTCAAATTCCATTCAGCTTGCTGGCAGATCGATTCAGCCGTAAACCTCTTATAGTGATTGGCTTGTTGTTGTTTGCTCTGGGCGGTGCAATTGCTGCCATGTCAGAGACTATCTATGGCGTGATTATTGGCCGTGCTATTGCTGGGGGTGGTGCAGTTTCAGCAGTAGTGATGGCTTTACTCGCCGATGTAACCCGTGAAGAGCAGCGTACTAAAGCAATGGCTGTGATGGGCATGAGTATCGGCCTGTCGTTCGTAGTAGCTTTTAGTCTGGGTCCTTGGCTTACAGGAATTGTCGGTATTTCCGGCCTGTTCTGGGTAACCACAGTCATGGGCCTTCTGGCGATTCTAATGTTATTCATGGTGCCTAAGGTCACTCGTCATCATAAGAATTTTTCCCAAGGCTATTTGCAACAGCTTAAGCAGGTCCTGAAAATGGGTGATCTGAACCGTCTGCATTTTTCAGTATTCAGCCTGCATTTGCTGCTTACCGCAATGTTTGTATATATACCTTCACAGCTGATTGAATTTGCCCATATTCCGCTTGCCAGTCATGGCATGGTCTATTTACCGCTTTTGGTAGTTAGTCTGTTTTTTGCTTTTCCCAGTATTATCCTGGCGGAAAAATATCGCAAAATGCGTGGAATCTTTTTGACGGCAATTACTGGAGTTATATTAGGCCTGCTGATCATGATTTTTGGCTTTGAGTCTAAATATATCCTGCTGACCGGCCTTGGGTTTTTCTTTATTGCTTTTAATGTGATGGAAGCATTATTGCCGTCCTGGCTGTCCAAATCTGCACCTTTGCAGTCTAAGGCTACCGCCATGGGTGTCAATGCCAGTGGCCAGTTTCTGGGTGCCTTTTTCGGAGGAACACTGGGCGGTTTCCTGCTGACTTTGCATAATACTTCTCTAGGCTGGAGTATCCTGACAGCAATTGCCATAATCTGGTTATTCATCAGTTTTGGTCTGGCTCAGCCACGCTATTTAACTTCACTGGTTTTAAGCTTGCCAGAAATGCAGGAAACAGATGAATGGACTTCTAAGTTATTGGCGATTCGTGGTATTGAAGAGGTCGTGGTGATGCCTGAACAGCAACTGGCCTATATTAAAGTCGATAAACAGCAGGTGGATGCAGCTGCTCGACATAATTTGACGCAGTTGTTGGGTAAAGAGGTAGCCATTTAAGCATAACTCTTATAAAGTAAAACATAGAAATGAATAGGAAGAGAACAGCTGATGCGTGGTGTAAATAAGGTTATTTTAGTAGGGACTTTAGGGCGCGATCCAGAGACAAAAACTTTCCCAAATGGCGGCTCTTTAACACAGTTTTCTATCGCAACGAGTGAATCGTGGACAGATAAAAGCACAGGTGAACGTAAAGAACAGACAGAATGGCACCGTATTGTGCTACACAACCGTCTAGGTGAAATTGCCCAGCAATATTTACGTAAAGGTTCAAAAGTTTATATTGAAGGTTCATTGCGTACCCGTCAATGGACCGACCAGAACGGTCAGGAACGTTATACTACCGAGATTCGTGGTGAACAGATGCAGATGCTAGACTCAGGCCGACAGCAGGGCGATCAGGCAGGTGCAGGTTTTGGTGGTGATCAAGGCTATGGTCAACCACGTTTTAACAATAATCAGGGTAGCCAGGGCGGTTATGGTAACGGCAACCAGCAGGGTAGCGGTTTTAATAATAACAGCAACCAAGGTGGCGGTTATGGCAATAATAACCCGGGCGGTTTCGCACCTAAAGCTCCTCAGTCAGCTCCAGCCTCTCAAGTTCCGGCTGACCTGGATGATGATCTGCCATTCTAACTGGTATTAATAAAACAAAAAGCAGACCCGTGGGTCTGCTTTTTTATATTCATTTTTTAAATAAAAAAGAACGACTCAAAAAAAGAGCTGAGTCGTTGTTGAGCAAGTTCTATCAAAAGTAAAAATACTGCAAATCTATTTTTAATTAGCCATTAACGATTGAACCGCCATTTACATGAATAACCTGGCCTGAAATATAGCTGGCATCATCGGAAGCCAGAAATAGATAGGCAGGCGCCACTTCGCTTGGTTGGCCCATGCGTTCCATTGGCGTTTCCTTACCAAAATCTTTGACCTGTTCTTCATCAAAGCTGCTTGGAATAAGCGGGGTCCAGATCGGTCCGGGCGCAACACCATTTACACGAATTCCTGTTTTATTTTTAAGGAGATTAGTCGATAAACTACGTGTAAAGGAGGTAATGGCGCCTTTAGTGCTGGAGTAGTCAATCAGCTGGTCATGTCCGTGATAACTGGTGATGCTGGTCGTATTAATAATACTGTCACCTTCTTTTAAATAAGGCAGTACTGCTTGGGTCAGGTAGAAGATTGAAAAAATATTGGTTTCAAAAGTCTTGAATAATTGCTGCTGCGGAATATCAGTCAGATATTTCTGTGGGTACTGTACCCCGGCATTATTCACCAGAATATTAATTTTCTGGAATTCATTTAGAGCTTTTTCAACTAGCTGATCAACTTCTTCTTTTTTCTGGATATCACATTTTACCAGAAGGCAACGCCGGCCTTCCTGTTCAACCATTGCTTTGGTATCTTCAGCATCCTGACTTTCTTCTAGATAAGCAATCACAATATCTGCACCTTCACGTGCAAATAACACCGCAACTGAGCGGCCGATTCCACTGTCACCACCAGTAATCAATGCAACTTTATCTTTTAATTTATCACTACCTTTATGGAAAGCCTTGATAATTTCAGGCTCGGGATTCATTTTGGTCTGTTTACCCGGTTGATGGGTTTGAATCTGTGCAGGTGGTGTAGCTGGGTACTGATTCATAAGATCTCCGGATGATTGTTATAAAAAAATAAATAAAAAGGATTCAGAGAAATTCTGAATCCTTGACTTAAAATACTTACATACGGTCCCAGGCATCTTTAATGGCATGTTTAGCCTGTTCCCACTTTAAACGTGATTCACGTTTAGTTTCTTCCCATTTCTGCTGCAAGTTGCCTTCCATCTCATCAAAGTGACGGCCTTCATTTTCTCGGCGGCTGGTATAACCCAAGTTATAAGCACCTGAATAATCACGATCATATTCCAAGTCAGGATAGTGTGTTAATGCATCTTTATAATATGGAGTCTTATTATAATTCTCCTTCCAATATTCCTGAGATTGACGATGTGTATCGTCTTTATAAGTGCTGGTCGTATCCGTTAGGTTTTCATTTACGTCAACCATTGTACATCTCCTGCTTTATATTAAAAATCTATAGTTAAAATATAAAAGCTATTTACTAAAAAAGATGTTGGGAAAATATATTAAAACATAGAGGGATTGCTGCTTTATGTTTTTTAATTTTACATTGAAATATTATTTAATAAATTAAATATAAAAAATCGGATATTATATAAATATCCGATATTAAATTTTTTATTTTTAAGAAAGAAGTAATATATTTAAATCTATCTATATTAACAAATAGCCAAAGATGAAAATAATCTTAATTTTCTAAGATTAATAATCTTCATTTTGACCTTCCTGACGAGAGCGATATTGATCATCAGTTTCATGCTGCATTGCATTATTACTATTTTGCTGATGCTGCTGACCCTGTTCATACTGAGTGGTGCGTTGCTGCTGTTGCTGTTCAGGGCTAACTTGCTGTGGCTGGCCGCCATGACTTTGCTGATTATGCTGACTGGTAGCACCCATGCCTGTACCTGTCAGACCTTGGCCTTCCTGACCACGATTAGTTCCTTGCTGGTTATTATTAACACCACCTTGCTGGTTCAGACTTTGGCCTTGTTGGCTCATACCCTGCTGGCCCATATTTTGACCCTGCTGGCTCTGCGATGAACCTTGCTGGCTTTGTTGGTTATACTGATTCTGTTGACCCTGCGGGTTATAATTCTGCTGATCTGGCTGTCCTAAACCTTGACCCTTCTGGTCTGACTGCTGGGTATGTTGCTGGCTTTGCTGCTGTTGTTGCTCAACACTCTGCTGGCCGTCCTGCCCGACACCAAGTTGTTGGTTCTGGTGGTGAATACCCTGATCCTGTTTGCTCTGGGTATTATTTTCCTGTTGTTTCTGTTCGCCAGTCTGTCCTTGCTGGTTTTGCAAATGTTGTTGATTTTCCTGATTTTGATTGTTCATATTATTCATGTCTCACCTCTTGTGTTTAAAATAATCTATACATCACATGAAAATAATTAAAACATAGAATTAGGTTATGAAGTGTTTAAGCATGTTGCTGAATAATTAAAATGAATTATTTAAAATAAATAAGAATATAGAATTAGGTAATTAAAATAGGAAGTTATTATGTTTTAGGTTAATCTTAAATTAATTTAATATTACATTGGTTACATATAAATAAGATTTAAAGATTATCTAGATGAGTTTTGCTTTATTAAAAAAAATAGGAAAAGCACTTTAGTGCTTTTCCTATTATTATTTATTATTACAGTTTAGAAAATTATGCCGGAATCTTTTTGGCCTGCATTTCACGAGCCCAGACGCGATGTTTGAGCAGTGCAGTTTTCAGCTGTTCTTGAACAGCTGTAAAGTTCGGCATAGTAATTACACCTTCATCAGGTTCAATAAGAGGCATGGTAGTAATTAATCTTTCATTCCCGTTCAGGAAGACCAGTGGTTTCAGATGCTTATAGGTTTCCATAATATAATGCATCAGATAGCCTTCCTGATCTGGTACAACTTCCTTGGTACCACCAAGTACTACAGTTGCATCATAGAAAATCGAAGGTTCTGACTGATAGTTTCCTTTGAGCGGTAAAGTCGCGTTTGTATCAGAAGTCACGAAACCGCTATGATCACTGATACATTCAAGGATAACGCCTTCCTTGATTGCCCAGTCCTGAATAGTTTCAAATTCCTGCATGCTGAAGCCATCTTGTACCAGCAGG
Source organism: Acinetobacter sp. UBA6571 (assembly GCF_002434085.1). Taxonomy (NCBI): domain Bacteria; kingdom Pseudomonadati; phylum Pseudomonadota; class Gammaproteobacteria; order Moraxellales; family Moraxellaceae; genus Acinetobacter; species Acinetobacter sp. UBA6571. Next base: position 65,054 of record NZ_DJJJ01000035.1, read on the forward strand.
GCCAGACGGCGTGCACGAATATCAAGTGGCGGGAAGGCCTCCTGACTCAGGCGTTTTGACGGAGTAACAGTTGCTAGCTCGCGTTTTGGTGGCATAGGAAGTGAAAGCTTCTGTGCAACATAGCTCGCCAAGTCATCGTCGATATAGCTGAGCATTTCATTGACGATACGTTCACGGATATAAGCACGTTTAACTTTGGTAAGCTCAAATACATAAGCATCTTTAATATGCTGTTGCTCATGTGGAGTCTGGCTAACATAAAATAGACGTGCCTGACTAAAGTGATCATTAAAAGACTCACTGCGCTCACGTACCTTATGTGCATCTACACGTTCATAGTAGCTTTCAAAACCACCGCCACTTGGTGCAGGTGGAGTTTCACGTGGCCAGTTGTTATCAATCGAATTAGGTTCATAGTTTGCCTGACCTTGATGCACAATCCGCTGATGATAACCATCACGCTGATTATTATGGAAAGGACAAACGGCACGGTTAATTGGAATCTGATGGAAGTTTGGACCCCCAAGGCGTATTAACTGGGTATCTGTATAAGAGAACAGTCGTGCCTGTAGTAACGGGTCATTACTAAAATCAATACCCGGTACAACATGTGCCGGACAGAAAGCTACCTGTTCAGTTTCTGCAAAGAAATTATCTACATTACGGTTTAGTGTAATTTTACCAATTGGAGTTACAGGGACCAGCTCTTCTGGTATTAATTTGGTGGCATCCAGAATATCAAAATCAAACTTATGCTCATCCTCTTCAGGAATGAGCTGAACACCGAGTTCCCATTCCGGATATAAACCGCTTTCAATAGCATCCCATAGTTCACGGCGGTTAAAATCAAGGTCTTTACCATTGATTTTTTGTGCTTCATCCCAGAGTACCGAGAACACACCTTGCATCGGGGTCCAGTGGAATTTCACAAAGTGAGATTTACCTTCAGCATTGATCAGGCGGAAAGTGTTCACCCCGAAACCCTGAATGCCGCGGAAACTTCGTGGAATTGCACGATCAGACATTAGCCAGATTACATGATGCGCTGTCTCTGGTGTAAGTGAAACAAAATCCCAGAAAGTATCATGTGCTGAAGCTGCTTGAGGGATATCATTGTGTGGTTCGGGTTTAACGGCATGTACGACATCTGGAAACTTTATCCCGTCTTGAATGAAGAAGACCGGCATATTGTTACCCACCAGGTCATAATTTCCCTCAGTGGTATAAAATTTCATGGCAAAACCGCGAACATCACGTGGAATATCTGGTGAACCGCGTGAGCCCTGTACAGTCGAGAAGCGTACAAACATAGGTGTAGTAATTTGCGTATTAGTCAGGAAGGCCGCCTTGGTAAAACGTTCATTCCCTTCATAAGCCTGAAATACGCCATGTGCACCAAAACCACGGGCATGTACAATCCGCTCCGGAATACGCTCATGGTCAAAGTGGGTAATTTTTTCCCGCATGATAAAATCTTCAAGCAGGGCAGAGCCACGCGAACCTGCTCTGAGCGTATTCTGGTTATCTGCAATTTTTAAACCCTGATTGGTCGTCAGTGCATGACCCGTAGCATCACTTCGTGCACTATTTAAGTCAAAAGTCTTGAGGTTATCGTTTTCTTTATCTGGTGTGTCGGCGCCTGCCAGCTCACTTTTAGAATAATGTTGATTCGTCATACCATGCCTCTATTGTTTTAGGTGTGTGTACTACAAACTTCAAAGACAACCCTCATTCAGGTTGAATCAGCTGATTTAATTCACGGCAAGCCTGATTCAGGACTTTATGCAACTTTTCTTCAGGCGCACCCTCTGCATAAAATCTGAAATCATGAACTTTGCCGTTATAGTAAATAGAATAGAAAAAGGTCCCGACAGGTTTTTCCGGTGTTTCCGAACCACCAGGTTTCACCAGACCTGTACAGGCCACAATAATGTCGGCATCAAAGAAATGATGACCATGCTCAGCCAGATAATGAGTGACTTCCTGAGACTCAGGCGTATACTCTTCAATCAGATCTTTAGGAATATTTAAGATTTTTTCTTTAGCTTTTAAGTCATAACAGACCAAACTGCCAATTAAAACCTCACCCGAATGCGGGTTAAGTGAAAACTGATAAGCCAGATAACCTGCTGTTGCACTTTCGATGAACGCAACTTTTAAGCCTAGATCTGCCAAGTGCTTGCAACAGACATAAAACATTTAGAAGCTCCCTTGTCTTATTAGGTTTAGTTCTAGAGCAATGCTTTTTAAATTTATTGCGATGTCGGTAGATAAAAACAGAAAATGGGCAAAATTGAATTAGCAACTTACATACTTAATACTTTTTGAATATAAAAGTTAAATAGGGGTTTTTAATATAAAATAAATAAAAATAACGACTTAAGTATAATTGTTTCTCTGTATTTCTATAATGTTTACATATTGCTATATAAACAGTTGTATAAAAATATATCCAACATATACAATCCTTACACATGAAATCAAAAGTTAAAACTTAAGGTGGCATTCCTTTAAAAATATAATCATGAATGATTAAGAGAAATAAAATTTCTGTATCCAAAATTTATTAAATAAATTAATAAATTAATATATATCTTGGGTTTATTTTTTGTTTTTAAGAATATTAGAATTAATAAATTTAATAAAAACTTCTACAATAATATTCTAGGTGTTTCAAAATATTAAAATGTAAATAAAAGTAGAGTTTATAGTCTTTAGTTTTTTGAAAATAAAAGAAATTTATTAAAACACAACTTTATTTTTACGTGTTCTTAACCAGAGATAACACAAACTTTATTTAAAAGAAGAGGGGAATGCTATTTCCTAACAGGAGTGGATTAAAAAAAGAGATAATGAAATATGGTTACCACAACAACGCAGCCAGTGAGAAAGCTGACCCAGAAGAAAAGCCCGGCCTTATCTCATAAAGAAACAGTAAAATTTTTTTCTGAACCTGAGCGGGATACGGCTGAAAAGGAAAAATTCGCCGAAATTTGTTTAGAGCGTTTTATTGATACAATTACACTTGAAGAAAAGGAGTTTCCACAAAATTTAGAAGATTTAGGGGCATGGCTCAACAATAAAAATATTCAGGCATGTGAGTCTTTTCAGAGCTATCTGGAACGAAGGAGGCAAAATGGTGCCCGTGAATATTTTAAAAACGTCGGTGAAGCTCTAGAATTTCTGGTCAAGATTGGCCCGACCAAAATGGTTGATGGTTCTTGGCTCTATAGCTTGTGCAAATACTGGCAAAATCCTGTTTACAATGAAGCGATCTCGATTTACCTGGATGAACTGGGAGGTGGATCTTCTTCACTCAACCATGTCTGCCTCTATCAGCAATTACTGGATCAGCTTGAGCTTAACGATTTTGAAAATCTTTTGAGTGATGAACATTATATCCAGGCTGCGGTGCAACTGGCTTTAGCCTATGCACCTGCTGAATATATTCCAGAAGTGTTAGGATTTAACATGGGATATGAGCAGCTTCCCTTACATTTACTCATCAGTAATTATGAGTTAAAAGAACTTGGTATTGACTCACATTATTTTAATCTGCATATCACGATTGATAACTTTGATAATGGCCATGCCCAGAAAGCCCTAGAAGGTGTACTTAAAGTTGCCCAGCGCTATCAAGATAAAGAAGAATTTTTGCGCCGTGTAAAAATTGGCTATTACTTGAATGATGTAGGTATAGGTTCCACTGCGGTAGTTAAAAATCTTGATCTGCGCAGTAATGTAGAAAAAATTCTGATCAAGAAAGCCAAAGTGGGTCGTTTTATTCATGGTGATAAATGCCGTATAGAAAACCGGCAGATTAATGACTGGTTACAGGATGATGAGAGTACAGTGGCCTTCTTGGATGCCCTGATCCGTAAAAACTGGATCAAGCCGGGGGAAGATGTACAGGAAAGCCGTTTCTGGAAATTGATTGATGATGACCGCGGTAAAATGTTTGGTGTATTTAGCTATCCTGAAAAACAGATGATTTACGACTGGATTCAGGGTCCACAAAGTACTTCAACTACCAGCTTGCGTGGTTGGGCAAGAAAGCATGAGCAGAAGAACCAGAGTCAGGACCGTCCAGAAGATATGGTCGATTTCGAACTGACTTTTTTGAAGAAGTCCTATCAGGCTGAAACTGATTTCCAGAAGCGTATGAATATGTTACTTCCTTATCTGGCACCTCATATGCATCATACCCCGGTAGGGCTATGGAGTACGGATCAGTTTACACGATCACTGTTTCCAGCTCTGAAAGCTTCTTTTGTTTAAGTTCAGTTAGGCAGGAATTTTCTTGATATAAAGTTCTTACATGATCGGGTATAGCGCAATTCTATACCCGAATTATTTTGTGAAAATGAACTATAGCAAGATCTGACCATCGAGCCAGTTGACCTTTATGTAAATACTGAAATTAACATTATATATACAGAAATTTGTACTTAATTTTTTTAATCCTGAGAGAAATTTTTTAAGCTTATTTCTTCTATTTTAGTACACAATCTTTTTATAAAAATTTTATTTATTAAAGGGTTATATTTTTCATGGTTATTGGGTGGAATTGTTTAGCTAGATGAATTTACCCTCCAGTCTGCCTGATACTTGAGATAGACAATTTAGAATTCTGGCATTTTTTAATACGGCGTTTCTGAGAGCGTTGGTACATAATCTGGAAAACGGTTAACTGACGGATAATAACTTTGGATATTGCAGTAATCGGTAGTGGCATGGCTGGGCTTGCTACCGCAAGAATTCTGAAAGATGCAGGACATGAAATTACTATTTTCGAGGCACTCCCGGGCCGAGGTATGGACAGTCATAGTCTGGAGTTTGAGGGGGGACTGATTGATGCCCCACTACGGGTTATGAATCCCTATTTATGGAAGAATACACTGAGTCTGGCCAGTTACCTGGGCATTAAAACTTTTCCGGTACGTACCTATATGGCCTGTAGCTGGCTATTTGAAGATCGTACTGAAACCTGGCTCACAACTTCACGTACCCGCATTGGTAATATTCCTATTATTAATAACCGCAAGGGCATCAAGCAGTATGGCTGGCGTCTGGTTAAAGGTATGCTACAGCTAAAAACAGCAATTCATCAGTTCTTCAAGTCTAAAAATCAGGACATTACACTGGCTGAGTTCATTAACCAGCATGATATTGAAGAAGTATTCTGGCATGGTGCAGTAATGCCGGTACTCTATACCATCTGTACCTGTAATCCGAAAACAATCGGAGACTGGCCTGCCAAACCGTTACTAATTTTTCTGCGTCAATTGACTGATGGAGATGCCCTGATCCGTATGCAAGGCGGAACACCTGCCTTGGTAGATAAATTGATCGAGGGCATTCGTATTCAAAGTAGTTCTCCAATCTGTAAGGTGGAAGAACAGGGTGAAAAAGTTCTGCTGGAAAAACAGGATGGTGAGCAGTCGGTCTTTGACCGGGTAGTAGTTGCAACACCGACCACTAAACTTGAAGAGTTCATGAACCCGCAACAATTTGCGGATGATATTGAACTTCTCAAACAGTTTAAGTTTGAACAGGGAGAACTGGTTATACATACAGATAGCTCAGTAATGCCGCCGCGCCGTAAAGACTGGTGTGTACTGAGTTATATGATGGACCGTCATTTTACCCGACAACAGTTTACTGTCTGGCTTAATGCAGTTGAGCCAAGTTTGGTCGGTAAGTCTCCGGTATTTCAGACATGGCGTCCGGTTACTGAAATTGATCCGAAAAAAGTGATTTCTAGTGTAACGTTGACTCGGGCAGTAGTTGATTCCAAAACTGTGGCATTAAACAAAGAAGTCCAGCAACAGCATTTACAACCGAACCGTAAGGTATTCTACTGTGGTTCATGGTCATGTGATGGTCTGCCGATATTGGAGTCTGCTGTCACTTCGGCTATTCATATTGCCAAGATCTTTGATGCACCTTTGCCATTTTTAGGTTTAGAACCTAAAGTGGAGATCGCGCCGCAACTTGGTTATTAAAATCTCATGAAATGGGCCCAGATTCTCTGCCAGTACTTACCCCAGCATAAATATGCTATTGATGCAGCACAGTTGGGTGACTCGGCAGAGTTGGCCTGGACCAACCTGGGTTACTGGCAAGCTGAGGAAAATTATCCTCAGGCCTGCCAGCAGCTGGCTGACAGGTTAGCGCAGGCAGTACAGCTTAAGGCTCAGGATGCTGTATTAGATCTGGGCTGCGGCCAGGGAGCGAGTCTGCTGCATTGGCAAAATCAGTACCAGGTTCAATATATAGAAGCTGTAGAGTTACAGCAAAACTGTGTCAAAAAGATTGGTCAATATCATCTGCCAGCTTTAAAAGCGATTTATAACCAGTCTTTTCTTGCCTTAAAACCAATACAATTTACTCAGCAGTTTGATGTGGTTCTTTGTATTGATGCTGCTTACCATCATGCACTAAGCCATTTTCTGAATAGTGTAACTGGTCATTTAAAGCAGCACGGTCATCTAGGACTCCATTATTTGATGTTGTCAGATGACTGGCAACAGGCAAGCCTCTGGCAAAAAAGTAAATACCAGTTATTGGTCAAAGCAGCTGATCTCAAACTTAAAGACTTAAAAACTCGAACTGAAATGGTAAATCTGCTAGAAAATTATGGTTATGAGCAAATAATGATCCAAGATATATCTTCAGAAGTTTTGCAGGGCTTTTCCAAATACGTGGCAAAACTACGTAACTCTGGACAATCCACTATAAAAAATACAGATTATTATAAAATCCAGATGACAGCCAAACTTTGCGCCCAGCTTTACGCTGATGGATTAATTCGCTACGTACAGATTAGTGCAGTAAAAGCTGAATAAATCGAGAAAAGAAAAGTAGAAGAGAAATGGTGCCGGCACACGGATTCGAACTGTGGACCTACTGATTACAAGTCAGTTGCTCTACCAACTGAGCTATGCCGGCACTGTGGCGTAGATTCTACCGAAAAACACCTGATTTTCACAAGCGAAAAAATGAACAAATGAATTTTGTCTACGTTTAATGCTTTCAGGTCATCAAGAAGGTATCGGAAGATACCTTCTTTAATTAATATTTAAAAATTAATATTCCCAGAACATACGCTGAATTTCTTTAGCATCTCTGGTCTGAGTGAGTGCAAGTGCAGTCAGCAATTTGGCTTTTTGCGGATTTAAATCATGTGCAACCACCCAGTTATATTTATCATCTGGCTGTTCGGCATTTCTTAATACAAAACCTTGGGGTACACGAGATGAACGAATAATCTGTATACCACGCTGCTGGAGCTCAGTCAGGGTAGGTACAATATTTTTGGCTACCGAGCCATTGCCTGTACCCGCATGAATAATTGCCTTTGCGCCTGCTCGAGCATATGCGGTATAGGCATCGGGCAACATATTGCCAGAACCGTAAACAATCTGGACCAGCGGCAGAGCATCGCCCTTAATATTCTCGATATTAAATTCAGACGTATTGTTAAATCGTTTGGCTACGCTTCTAAACCAGTAAGGTTTCCCTTCAACCAGTGTACCTAACGGTCCCCATTGACTGGCAAAGGCATCGGTATGGATATTAATTGTCTTGCTGACATCACGTGCTGCAAAAATATTATCATTCATGAGCACGAATACGCCTTTATTTTTTGCATTGTCTGCGGCTGCCAGAGCAACAGCACTATACAGGTTTAAAGGCCCATCAGCAGACAGCGCTGAAGGTGGACGCATAGAACCTACCACTACAATCGGTTTATCAGTATGCACGGTCAGGCTTAGAAAGTAGGCAGTTTCTTCCAGAGTATCTGTTCCATGCGTAATCACTACACCGTTAACATCAGGTCTTTTAACCAGCTCATTAACTTTACGGGCAATTGTCAGTAATTCTTTATCAGTAATACTCTCGGAAGCTACCTGAAGAGCCTGTACTCCAGTAACATTAGCCAGATTCTGGATTTGTGGTACTGCGTTTAATAGGTCATCAACGGGTACCTTAGCCGCTGTATAGGTAGCACTGTTGGTTGAGCTGGCACCAGCACCGGCAATGGTTCCTCCAGTCGCTACAACCACAACATTATTTTTGGCAAAAGCAGAAAAGGGTAAGAGTAAGCCCAAGCTTAAAGTCAGAGCGGAGAGTGTTTTTTTCATCATTTTTCCTTTTAAGATTTATGTACATTCCAAGCATTTTTTGTACCATTTATAAGTTAATACAAAGCAGCAGACTTTAGTCATATAAATTTAAAATACTGTTTTTAGATTAATAAATATTCAGTGATGAGGATTTCGATATTTAAATAGAACGTTGAGATATAAATTCAGTTTTAAAAGATTAAAAGAAGTTTGAGGAGGTTTAAAAGATATTTAAGAATTACTAGATAAGCTTGAGATTATTTTATTCTTAATTTATAAATTTTTGGCATTGAGCTCAATGATAAGAAATTTTTTTATTGACTGATTTAAGGTGTTCTAGATTTATAAATTAATTATTATACCCCCAGTTATACCCCCGACTATATCGGGATTGCAACAGATAAAGTAGATATTATTAGACACAAAAAAAGACCTAAACCATTGTGGTTTAAGTCTTTTAAGATCCCATAAGACATCATGGGAATGATATTTGGCGGTGAGAGAGGGATTCGAACCCTCGATACGCGTAAACGTATACACACTTTCCAGGCGTGCTCCTTCAGCCACTCGGACACCTCACCAAGGCGTGCGATAATAACTAAAAAAACCGCGCCTGCCAAGTTGAAACAATTGATTTGAAGAAAAATAAATAACTCGGTGATAATATGGCGCAAAAATGGCATCTGTTATGAAGACAAAATATGCAAAGTTCTGCAAAAAAAGCCGCATTGCCTGCGATTACCTTGGCAGCATTAGGGGTGGTATTTGGGGATATTGGGACCAGTCCGCTTTATGCACTTAAGGAATCATTCCATGCAGCTCATGGTTTAGGGATCAGTACAGCTAATGTATTAGGTATTTTGTCGATTATCTTCTGGACAATGACGCTGGTCATTACCATTAAATATATCGCTATTGTAATGCGTGCAGACAACAATGGTGAGGGCGGCATCATGGCGCTTCTTGCATTGAATTTACGTAATACCCGTTTCAGTGACCGCAAAAAATTACTGTTAATTGCTATTGGTTTTATTGGGGCTTCACTATTTTTTGGTGATGGCATTATTACACCTGCGATTTCAGTATTATCTGCCGTAGAGGGTCTATCTATCGCAACAGATGCTCTGGATCCGTATATTGTTCCAATCGCCATTACCATCGTGACGACCCTATTTATCATGCAAAAGTATGGTACTGCTTTTGTTGGCAAATTTTTTGGTCCATTAACCCTGCTCTGGTTTTTCTCGCTCGGCTTATTGGGCATTTCCAGTATTATTCAGACACCTGTGGTACTAGGAATGTTCAGCCCACACTGGGCGTTTCAGTTTATTGTAAGCCATCCGCTCATGACTTTTTTTATCATGGGAGCGGTAGTGCTTACTGTGACAGGTGGTGAGGCACTCTATGCCGATATGGGACACTTTGGGCCTGTACCCATCCGTCTGGCCTGGTTTTTTGTAGTCTTGCCATGTCTGGTACTTAATTATGCAGGACAGGGCGCATTATTATTGAGAAATCCGAGTGCTATTGAAAATCCATTTTATCTGCTAGTGCCGGAATGGGCGCTGTATCCAATGATTTTTCTGGCCACTATGGCTGCAGTAATTGCTTCTCAGGCGGTGATTTCAGGCGTATTTTCATTGGCGCGTCAGGCTATCCAGCTGGGTTATTTACCACGCCTTACTGTTAAGCATACCTCGGATTCAGAACAGGGCCAGATTTATGTGCCATTGCTCAATTGGGTACTGCTTGCTTCTATTATTGTCTTAATCCTGATTTTCCAGACCAGCTCGCGCCTTGCTAATGCCTATGGCCTGGCTGTAACTTTAACCATGCTGTGTGACACTTTGCTGATTGCTGCATTTATCCGTTACAGCTGGAAATGGAAAATGCCAAAGCTGATGCTGCTGATCATTCCATTTCTGATACTGGACTTGGTACTGGTCAGTGCTACCTCACTAAAGGTATTCTCGGGCGGATGGGTGCCATTATTGATCGGTGGAGTTGCTTTTCTTCTGCTGATTACCTGGAAACAGGGGCGTGAGCTGACCTTTGTAAAATTACAGCAGGATACCTTGCCTCTGGAGCTATTTGTCGAGAGTATCGGTGATCAGGCTAACTGGGTAGAAGGAGAGGCAGTTTTCCTGACCGGTACACCTACTGTAGTTCCACATGCGATGCTGCATAACATGAAGCATAATAAGGTCTTGCATCAGAAAAATATTATTCTGACAGTCAAGATACAAGATGTACCTTATATGCCTGACGAACAGCGCTTTCATGTAGAGGTACTAAATCAACATTTTTATCGGGTTGAGCTGTACTATGGTTTTAAGGATGAGATGAATATTCCTCATGCTCTGGAAGCAGTCTATGAGGCACTTGAGCTTGAATATAACCTGATGCAGATTAGTTTCTTTGTCTCACGTGAACGGATTATTAGTACAGTTGGAGACGGTATGGCACCTTGGCGTGAGAAGCTATTTATTTCAATGCAGCGTAATACCAGCCCTGTGAGTGACTTCTACCAGATTCCGACCAACCGTGTGGTAGAACTGGGTAGCCAGATCGAGATCTAGTGAAAATACACATAAAAATGGCACTTTCGAGTGCCTTTTTTATTGCCTGCTGATCAAGTGAACAGTTTTGCGACATAAAATGTCGTTCTAAACGGTAGCGCAATATACAGCATGCTCCTGAATTGTTAAGCTTCGCGTTCATGTTGATCTTGATGTGGTTATGGCAAAGAAACCAAGCAAAAAGGCTAAAACTCAAGCTAATTTTTTAAGCCAGAATATTGGAAAGATTCTACTTACCCTAGTTGCAACGGGAAGTTTTGCAATCGCATTTGGCAGTGAAAAAATTGCCAAGCTTCTTCCTGCCTCAGGCGGCAATAGTGGATGCCTAAAACAGTTCTACCGTGATGTGCCACCGATACTGAGCAGGGAAAGCCTGAAAAAAGACAGTTATGCACTGTGCTTTAACGGCTTCAACGTGATGTATTCGGGGGTGTCCAAAACCCCATTGTGGTCGGCCGAGTATCTGACACCTGAACGTTTAAGCATCAAGATCAAGCGTGAAGACAATTTCCATGAGGAAACACGGGTGCAACAGGCGCATCGTGCATTGCTGACAGACTACCGTGGTTCAGGCTATGACCGTGGGCACATGGCGCCAAATGGCGATATGAATAACACCGCTGCACAATATGATAGTTTCTCTTTAGCTAATATGGTACCGCAATCGCCTAAAAATAATCAGGAACTCTGGCGTAAGCTGGAGGAAGCCGTGCGTGCGATTGTAACCAAACAGCATAGGGATGCTTATGTTGTTACAGGGCCTGTGTTTGAGGGAAAACGACTCAAAACCATTGGGCAGGGCGTGATTGTGCCAACTGCCGTGTATAAGGCGGTCTATCTGCCCAAGCAGGGCATTAGTGGTGCCTACTATGCGCCCAATAATGATTCCCAGCAGGTAAAAGTGGTCAGTATCTGTTATCTGGAAGAAAAGCTAGGCATTAATTTATTCCCGCAACTGACCGAGCAGCAGAAGCGTAACATCTATCAATTACCGTTGACCGCAGCTCAGGTTAAGGCCAATCAAGACATTAAATATATGCGTTGGGATGCGGAAAGCCAATGTGCGGAAGAAGCCGATACCGCCAGCATACAGGCTCAACAAAAGCAGTTTGCTTCAGGACAGCCCCAGACTGCTGAAAGTAAGTTGCCACAGATTGATGAGGAAACCAAGCAGGCGCTGATCAAGCAGTTGGTGGATATGCTGGTGCAGTATTTTTTACAATTGTTGAGATAATGTAGAGCATCTTGCAAATCATCTATGTTTAGCTCAGTGTGATGAAAAGAGAATAATAATGGGGAACGAGATGTTTAAGCCTTTTGTGAATGGAAATGAGTCTTCCGCAATCTATGACCTAACGCTGGAAAATCAGGTCGATTGTGTGAGCCTATATGGCAATCTGCAAATAACCAAAGATCAGGTCGGTTTACAGGCTGCCAAGAAGTTGCAAGCCTTTATTAATGAGCTGGTGGCAGCCCTGGAACAGGAAAATCTCCCTGAAAAAATTCAGCGCCAACCTGAACAGGAAATCGAAAATCCATTTCTATAAAAAATGCTTTAAGAAACCATCGTTTCCTTATCAACTTGATTAAGAACTATAAATGGTATTGTTCTTCCGCCACTGTTGTGGGGTTAAACCAGTCCAAAGCTTAAATGCGCGCTGAAAAGCGCTTTGTTCTGAATAGCAAAGCAGCAGGGCAATCTCCTGTAAACTCAGGTGTGGGTCTTTTAGATATTCAGTTGCCAGCATAAAGCGAACTTCCTGTACCCGTTCCTGAAAAGTGGCATTTTGCTGTTGCAGGTGGCGTTGTAACTGCCGAACCGAAACCCCCAGTTTCTTCGCAATAAAGTCGATCTGGTATTGGTTCTTTTGCAGGCCTGTCAAAATGGCGTGCTGCAGACGTTGATCGAGTTGAGTGGAATTGGGAAGCTTATCCAATAAAGCTTGAGCTTGTTGTAGCAACAATTGCTGTAAAGTGTGATCGCCTGTTCGAAGTGGCTTAAAGGCTTCGGTAACAGGTAGAAGTAGCTGAGTTTTAGGCTGATCAAAACGGACTTTACAACGGAAATACTGCTCATAAACCATAATGTTTTTCGGTGCGGTATTCACAAAATGCACTTCGTGTAGATTGAGATCTTCACCTGACAGAAATAACTTATGGAATTGCACCATCAGCGCAATTGCAATTTCATCTGTTAATTGGGTTGGGTTGGGTTCTGGAGCTTCCCAGCGGATTGATGCGTAGGGTGGGTTAAATTCAACGACGAGAGGGCTACCATCATAAATTAAGCGATGAAAATCATGATAACGCGCCAATGCTTCGCCCAAGTTTTCACATGACAGTGCGAGATAAGCAATAATTCCTAAATGTTTAGGTTGTACGTGCTCTGCAATTTCTAAGCCTAAACCTGTCTTGGGATTTAAACGATTAAGATCTTCAAGTAAGTCACGCCAAATGACGTAATCAAAACGTTCAAGATTTTGGACTTGTTGTAATTGCTCAGGAATTTCAATATTTTTTGTTTCGCAATAAGCCTTTAATAAATGCCCTAATCCGCCATAAACAGAGCCTGTATAGTTCTTGAGTTGGGACATCCTGTCTACTCCTTATTCTGTCGTGTTTTGTCAATATAAATATATCGTATCGTCAATACTTCGCCTACAAAAATTTATATCTTTAAAAAAATAAGGAAACATTTGGAGAAAACCATGTTGAAGGGTTTTGTTGCAGGTTTGGCAGTTGTAAATGCATATGAATGGTTTGCTCATAAATATCTATTGCATGGGGTACACCGTAAAGGCAAGCCACGTTTCAGTCCAACGCCAAAACAGATGGAATCGCATTGGGCACATCATCGTGAAGTCCGTAAACAAGACTTTTCTGATGATTGTTATGTGGAAGGTCTAGACAGTTGGCGTACACGTAATGAAATTATGTCATTGGCTGTGGTTGCAACCGTGTTGAGTGCGGCAGCCTATCCATTCTCCAAAGGGATGGCGCTGTCATTCTGGTATTGTGCAGGTAATTATTATTATGTGCATCGCCGTTCTCATTTAGAGCCAGAATGGGCAAAAAAACGTATTCCCTGGCATTATGATCATCACATGAACTCAAATCAAGATGCGAATTGGTGTGTGACCCGTCCATGGTTTGATTATGTCATGGGCACACGCGTGGTTTCATCTGCTGATTTAAAAGAAGCCAATCCACTCGGTTTACCTCTACCTGCGCCACTTTCCAAAGCGCTGACTCAAGCGATTGAATCGGTTTTCCCTGCGAAGTGGGTTGAGCAAAAACCAAAGTTAGTGACACCACCTGTAGCCGATGCGGAGCAACAAGAATCAGTTGCTTAGTGAAAAATGCGAAGTGTGACAATAAAGCACCAAAATTTTGACGAATCACGACAATACTTCAGTCGTCCATGTCGTGAATTGTCAATAAAATCTGTTTTTAATGTCAATATTTTTGTTCATTTTATAGCTATTTTGATTCAAGCATTTGAAATGCACAGAATTTTCAAAATGACAAAATTCACGTTTACCCTCTAGCGTTGTATAAACGCAGTTTCCATACCTTGCTTAGGCAAGGTATTTTTTTGCCTGAGGAAATGTTGAGTGAATAAAAAACCTCTCAAACGATGATTTTGAGAGGTTGGTTTTTTGAGTAATACTCGCGTTTAAAGACGCATTTCAATCCCTTGCTCAGCCAAATATTGCTTAGCTTCTGGAATGGTGTGTTGACCAAAATGGAAAATTGAAGCAGCCAGTACCGCATCTGCACCGCCTTTCAAAATTCCGTCAGCCAAATGTTGTAAATTGCCTACGCCACCTGATGCGATGGTCGGAATATTGACACGATCATTGATCTGACGCATCAAGGCAATGTCATAACCCGCTTTGGTTCCATCGGCATCCATACTGGTAATCAGCAATTCGCCCGCACCGAAGTCAGCCATTTTCACAGCCCATTCAATCGCATCAATTCCTGTTGGCTTACGACCACCGTGGGTAAAGATTTCCCACTTGTTTTCGCCAGTTTTTTTCGCATCAATTGCGACCACAATACATTGTGCGCCAAAACGCTGTGAGGCTTCCTGCACAAACTCAGGCGTAAATACTGCTGCCGAGTTGATACTGACTTTATCAGCACCCGCATTTAGTAATAAACGAATATCTTCAACTTTACGGACACCACCACCAACAGTTAAAGGTACAAACACGCTTTCAGCCATACGTTCGACTGTACGATAAGTCGTATCCCGCCCATGATGGGTTGCAGTAATATCAAGGAAGGTAATTTCATCGGCGCCTTGTTCGTTATAACGACGTGCAACTTCGACAGGGTCACCTGCGTCACGAATATCAAGGAATTGAACGCCTTTAACAACTCGGCCATTATCAACATCCAAGCAAGGGATAATACGTTTTGCGAGCATAAATTTTTCCAATTATAACAGCCGATTATGAAACTCACCTCCGCAGATGCTACACCTTGATAGAGGGAGAAGGTATTCTATCAAATTCGATATGTTTTTTTGCAGGTTTTCTATGTCGGTTTATACCCCGTTGAGTTTAAAGGAAGTTCAGTCCTTCGCAGCACCTTATGGACTAAAGGTTCAGGAACTGATTCCAATTCAAGGCGGTATTCAGAATACAAACTATTTTTTAGTGAACGAGGATGGTTCGCAGTTTGTACTTACAGTATTTGAAGAGATGAATGCAGCACAGGCAGGTGAACTGGTGCCAGTACTTGAGCATCTGGGCAATGCACATTTGCCAGTTGCGGTGCCCTTAAAACAGGCTGAAGCTGCAATTGGCCAGATTGCCGGAAAGCCTGCCCAGATTGCACCACGACTGGTAGGAGAGCACCCTATACCGGCCAATACTGCCCAGACAGCTGAGGTTGCCAGAGCACAGGCAAAATTGCATGTCGCTTTACAGGATTTTGATTTTGAGCGCCAGAGCTACCGTAATCATAGTTACTGGAGTCAGGTTGCTGCTGAACTAAGACCCGAC
This sequence comes from Acinetobacter sp. UBA6571, assembly GCF_002434085.1. Lineage (NCBI taxonomy): Bacteria > Pseudomonadati > Pseudomonadota > Gammaproteobacteria > Moraxellales > Moraxellaceae > Acinetobacter > Acinetobacter sp. UBA6571. The sequence continues at coordinate 80,777 of NZ_DJJJ01000035.1, forward strand.
ATGGATGTACAAGACCAGCTTTTACTGGATAGTGTATTTCAGCAGTTTGAAGTATTTCAGGCTAAATACCCGCAGCGCCCGCTTGGCTTCATTCATTCCGATCTGTTTCGTGACAATACCTTATTCGAGGGTGACACTTTAAAGGGAATTCTGGACTTTTATGAGTTAAACCATGATGAATTGCTGTTTGATATTGCCATTACGATTAATGATTTCTGTAGCGATTATCCGGCGGTGAAACTTGATCAGACACGGGTACAAGCCTATCTGGAAAATTATCAGACTGTGCGTATGCTGACAGAAGATGAAAAAGCCTGTCTGCCGGTTTATCTGGCCATGGCAGCCTGCCGTTTCTGGTTAATGCGTCTGCAAGTAGCACAGAAGAATGCGCAGGAACAGCGAGGTGGAGAGGATATCTTGCAAAAAGACCCGCTAGAAATGCGTAATATGCTACAAAATCGTCTGGCACTTATCGGGAAGTAAGGCAAATGATGCGTGATCAGGGGCGACTGGTAGAGTGGTTTGATGAAAAAGGTTATGGATTTATTCAACCCAATGAGCCTGATAAAGGACGGGTATTTTTACATATAAAGGATTTTGCCCGACCTGGACCCCGGCCAATTATTGGTTGTGCACTAGAATATCTGGTTATTCTGGATGCACAGGGCCGCTATCGTGCTCAGCAGGTGACCTATCTCACAGCTGCACAGGCCCGTAAAAAACCAGCCCGGCAGCAGACACGTTCACAATCTAAAAAAGCTTTGCAGCCCTTTCAGCTTCTGATCGCAGTCTATTTTATAATGTTGGGTATAGTGACTGCGAGTGGTCTTATAAATGGACTGCTTTTATTATTTACTATGCTCATGAATGTAGCAACTTACTGGTTTTATGCTCAGGATAGAGAAGCAGCACAGGCCGGACGGCGCCGTATATCTGAGCAGACTCTACATATATTATCCTTTCTGGGAGGGTGGCCTGCTGCCTGGTTAGCCCAACAGAAACTGCGACATAAAACACAAAAACAACCTTTTCGAAAAATATATTGGATTACTATAGTTCTAAATATCCTGTTGGTTTTATGGCTGATTTCTCCTTTGAATCCCTATTGATTCAAATTCATACTTAAAAAAGGAAAAATAAATGAATTCTGGTACTGTCATGAATGACTCAAGACGCAGTCTGACTTTCAGTCTGTATATTCTTTATATTCTGGCGATTTTCACAGCTGGTTTGCTGGCTGTAGTGGCGCTGGTGATCAATTATGTTAAACAGGACCAGATGCGCGGCGGTATCTATGAAAGTCATTTTACTTGGCAGATCCGGACATTCTGGTGGTATCTGATTTGGAATATTGTGGCTTTTATTCCTTTTATCTTTTTGCTGTTTACAGATAATAATGCCGATGCTTTTGCCTCAGTTCTGCTACTTGCCTCAGGTTTTTGTGTAGGAGTAATCGGGTTGGCATGGCTATGGATTGTATACCGTGCTATTAAAGGTTTATTGCGTTTAAATGAAAATAAAGCCATGTATGAATGATTTTAAATTAATTTCAATAGCCTGAAACATCAGGCTTTTTTATTATTTAAAGTATTTAAATCTTCAGTAACAGGCTCTATATCTTTTGAACCTAAAAATTTAGGTCGCCATTCACTTATGATAATACTCAGAACGACCAGAGCACCCCCTAGTAAAGCTAATGGCGCCAGACGCTCACCTGCCAGCCGGCCAAACAGGCTGGCCCAGATGGGTTCTCCTGCATAGATAATTGCCGCACGGGATGACTCTACATAACGCTGTGCCCAGTTCATGACCAGTTGGATAATCGCACTGCTTATTCCTAAACCAAAAGCTGCTACTGCAAGCTGCCAGGAAAACACCGGAATACTGTGCTCTCCCAGAAATGGCATGCTCATAAAACTTAACACCGAAGTAAAAACCAGCTGAATAACTGTTACCCGCCGCAAATCTACCTTTCCTGCAAAATAGCCGATCAGGATAATTTCCAGTGCAATGGCGATAGCACCAAATAATGTGAGCGCCTGTCCAAAACTAAAAGAGATCTGTGTAAAACCATTGCCAGTCAAGAGTACCAATCCGCTAAAGGCCAGAATGACACCTATCCAGGTCATGATATGTGGTGTTTTGCGAAAAATAATCCAGAGTAAAAATGGAACAAGCGGAACATAGACTGCCGTAAGAAATGCTGACTCACTGCTACTAATAGTCTGTAAACCAATAGTCTGCGTACCATATCCAATCGCAATGGTGCAGCCAATTAGGAAGCCTGCTAACAACTCTCGCAGATTGAGGCCACGCATAATTCTCCAGGATAGCAGCAGCACCGCCAGAGCTGCGGCTGCAAACCGGCAGCCTACAAAAAACATTGGTGAACTATAATTCAGAGCAAACTGGACTGTCAGGAAAGTTCCACCCCAGATCACTGTTATCAGAATCAGGGCAAATTGTGGCAGCAGCGAAGAGGAAGCGAGTTTGGATAAATTTGCAGTATTCATTACATCTGGCTTGGTTTTAAGGCCCGCCTATATTGCGATAAGCTTGCACTAGATACAACCTTTGCTAGTTTTCAGTTAAACCCTATTCATAAGCAGTTATTATATTTTTACTTTGTTTTACTTGCTGCTCATTTATAAAGCGGCAATACACTATAAAAAGAGGTTTCAGTTAATATAAAAAAGAGGCCAGATAGCCTCTTTAAATCTGGCTATATATTTACAGCACTACAGGCGATTGCTCGTCAAGAAGCAATTGTGCTTCACGCAGGCTGAGCGTACCTTCATAGATTGCACGACCGGTGATTGCACCCAAGATGCCTGGCTGGTCTTTCAGCATACGGATATCTTCCATATTGGTTACGCCACCAGAAGCAATAACAGGTAACCCCGAGTACTGGGCCAAGGCTACAGTCTGCTCAATATTTACACCTTGCATCATCCCGTCACGTGCAATATCAGTATATACAATACTGGATACACCCGCATCTGCAAATCGTTTGGCTAGTTCTGTCGCTTTAACATCAGTAACGTTAGCCCAGCCATCAGTAGCGACCATACCATCTTTGGCATCGATACCCACAATAATGCGTCCAGCAAATTTTTTACAGGCTTCTTCAACAAATTCAGGATTTTGAACTGCTTTAGTTCCAATAATAACGAAAGACACCCCGGCTTCAAGATAATGTTCAATCGTTTCCAGAGAGCGGATTCCGCCACCAATCTGCACAGGCAGTTCTGGTTGTGCCCGTACAATAGCTTCAACTACAGGTTTATGAATGGGTGTACCTGCAAAAGCACCGTTCAGATCGACCAGATGCAAACGACGTGCCCCTTCATTGACCCAATGCTGTGCAGTTGCTACCGGATCATCAGAAAACACCGTATCGTCTTCCATACGGCCCTGTTTTAAACGGACACATTTACCATCTTTTAGATCAATTGCCGGGATGATCAGCATGCTTTCGCTCCTTGCTTAACCTGTTGAATTTTATTAGTCTAATCTTAACAATAAACTTGAATTTTCTAAATGCTATATTTTTATCTATCAATAAAATAAGACTGACTTAAATTAGGCTAGATATTGTCAGCTTAGAGTTATGTTTTTGTATTATTCAGTATGGCATTCTATATAAAAACAAACATGTTATTAAGTGAATTCAGCAATTAACTTCAGGCTAAGTATCCAAATGATAAGGTGCGGTAATTGAGCTGCTATTACCAGTCTGAACTAGTAACTATGTCCCGCAATTAAAGGGAATATCAAATCACTTATCTGATTGGCTGCTGATCAATTAAAATTCTATTCATAGATGCAGTTATCTTTACATAAGACCAAGCACATCATTTATAAGACAGAAAATCAGGATAACCATGACGCGATCACTGGTCTAAACAGTTCACCTGTTCAAGCAGCCGTAAAGTATGCTCAGGCAATAGGCTACGTTTTCTGAGTTCCTGAAATACCAGCAGTGCTGCATAAACATCTGCTGCTGCATAGCCGATTTGTGCTGAGCTTAAACGCATATTAGACCAGTCAGACATACTGATTTTTTTAGATTTGGGAAAATTTTGCTGGAATAGCAGGGCCACAGCATTTTTTAAACCTACAGGCTGTTTAAAGCCAAATGCAGAAAAGCATTTTGAGAGTTCTACTGTACTTTGCAGTTCTATACCTTTTTTCTGAAAAAGATGGACATCATTTTTTAAACCAAAACCGACCTTCACCTGTTTCTGATTTGCCAATATTGGCTTGAGAAAATTGAGGATGTCTGGGTTAAGCTGAAACAGGAACACCTTTTCTGCAGTGGCCAGTTGGATAAGATGAGGACCCGTTGAAATCTCGCCACGTCTAAAAGTCGGTTTAGATTCTGAATCAAAACCCACTACAGTAGCCGTAACTAATTCATATTGCAGAGGTAGACAGTCTTTCAGACTGCTAAGCACATAGATATGTGAAGCATCTAAATTTTTAAAGAGAGGAAGCTTGTTGATTTCTTCTTTATTCGGGAGCAGAGGAAGTTCAGTGCTTTCAGGCATAAAAAAAGCTCCCGAGTAAAAGTATCAACTATTTATAATACTTCAGCCGATACATGGCTTGAGTATAGGCCTGCTATTCAGCCCGTTGCTGTATTTCAAGCTGGCTATATTGTGCTTTTTGTACATAGTCCTGATAAGCTGGAACAGCAATAGCTGTTAAAATTCCGAGTGGAACAATTACTATATATAACCAGCCTAGCACCTTTTCCCAAGTTGCGGTTGCACGCGGCGGTCCATAGTTATTTATGCCTTCATCACCACGGGCAAAGAACAGATATAATATTAAAAACAGATTCACCAGCGGTACTAGCATCAGCAGTGATAACCAGCCGGTATGATTGCGGTCATGCAGACGCCGAATGGTAAAAATAAAGCTAAAGTATATCAGGACAATATACAAGATCCCCATCATGATCAGACCAGGTATAGAGATGTTCTCTGCACCCTCAGCAGTATTAAATAAACCCGGTGCAAAAAGCCCTATTAAGAAAACAAGCAGGATAACGCCGAAACTCATCAGCATGTTCCATCCTAAAAAGGACAGACGTCCAAAACGGCCATGTGCTTTTAAAGGTGAATCTGTAGTTGAACTGAAACTGGAAGTCATTTTTTATAATCCTTAATGTTTTTATTAAGTTTTTGTTTAAAGCAGTAGGCATCATAAACAAGCTTGAACAAAAGGAAAAGTGAAAACTTCTAAACTATAGGTTTAAAGCTGAATTACAATAAAAAGGCCCACCTGATGATGAGCTATGGTAAAAGGTTTTAGACCTGTTTAAATCTTCCAGTCCACAAAGTTTTTAAGTAACTGTAGACCGGCAGTATGGCTTTTTTCTGGATGAAATTGGGTGGCGAATAGATTATCTTTTTGGATAGCTGTACAGAAGTCCAGTCCATAATGGCAGGTTGCCGCAACCAGTTCAGGGTTCTGTGGTTCGACATAAAAACTATGCACAAAATAAAAACGGCTATCCTGAGCAATATTTTTCCACATTGGATGACTTGGTTCAGTCTGCTTAACTTGGTTCCAGCCCATGTGGGGAACTTTTAAACCTTCAATCTCAGGAAAACGCTTCACTGCGCCTGCGAAAATACCCAAGGCATCGGCGCCACCATTTTCCTCAGAATATTGCATTAATGCCTGCATGCCGACACATATAGCTAGAACCGGTTTATTGAATACTGCATTTTTAACAACATCATCAATTCCGGCTTCATGCATACCTTGCATACAGTCACGCATTGCCCCAACACCGGGGAACACAATTTTATCTGCCTGAGCAATGAGTTTAGGGTCATTGGTGACATCAACAGTAGCACCCACATACTCTAGTGCTTTCGCGGCTGAGTGCAGATTGCCCATGCCATAGTCAAGTAAAGCAATACGGGTCATTACAGGCTACCTTTAGTTGAGGCCACAGTATTTTCTGCACGTGGATCGACTTCACATGCCATACGCAGGGCACGTGCAAAGGCTTTGAATACACTTTCAATCTGGTGGTGTGAATTTTTCCCTTTCAGATTGTCGATATGCAAGGTCATTAAGGAATGATTGACAAAGCCCTGGAAGAATTCAGAAAACAGGTCTACATCAAAACTGCCAATACGGGCACGGGTAAATGGAATATCCATAAACAGACCCGGACGGCCAGAGAGATCGACTACAACACGTGACAGTGATTCATCCAGTGGCGCATAAAAGTGTCCATAGCGGCGCAATCCCTTTTTATCACCCAGTGCCTGGGCAAAAGCCTGACCTAACGTAATACCACAATCTTCTACTGTATGGTGGTCATCAATTTCCAGATCACCATCACAATGAATATCAATATCAAAAAGACCATGACGCTTGATTTGATCAATCATATGATCTAAAAAGGGAATGCCAGTATTTAAGGTGCCCTGACCCGTACCATCAAGGTTGAGACGAACTCGAATCTTGGTTTCGTTAGTATTTCTTACCACTTCACTGATACGTTGCGTCATGGACACATTCCTCAAAAACGTCAAAAATGTTTGATGTGAAAACTTGCGCTGTGTTGATCAAGGTCAAAGCCACAGCATATTAGATTGCTCAGGAGGGTTAATCAATGCCTATTACCGTACATGCTCATACTTCTCTAGAAAATGCAGAAGTCCGCAGTCAGCTTGAGCGATTGTATGACACCAGTCCCGAATTCGGAGACGGGCAGGATGCGGTCGAGCAACTTGAACAGCATCTGGCCCAGTATACAACGTTGTATACAGCAGAGTTTAATACCAAAATTATAGGTGCAATCTGGTGTACGGGACAAGGGGAGAGTAAGACTCTGGAATATATCGTAGTACATCCGGCAAATCGCGGTCGTGGAGTTGCTGAACGTCTGGTCAGTGAAGTCTGCCGCTATGAAGAGGCAAAAGAAGTCAAAAGGTTTGACCCAGGCTGTGGGGCTATCCATCGTTGCTTGGCACATCTAGGTAAACTGTAAAGATATAACTAGGCAAATATAGCTTAAGAGGATGTTAAGTTTATTAGTCTCGCTATTACTGCTTGTTCAATCTTTTTGATTTTGCATGAAAAATAATCTTTTAAATATTTTTATAAAGGAAAGACTTGACGATCAGTTAATTAGATTGTTTAATACGCCCCACATCGGCGCGATAGCTCAGTCGGTAGAGCAACGGATTGAAAATCCGTGTGTCGGCAGTTCGATCCTGCCTCACGCCACCATATTTGTGTTTTCAGTCCCTGATCCCATCAGGGATTTTTTTTGCTTAAAATATATGCATTTAAACTAAAAAAAACTGATTTTTGTTGACTCTTGCCAGCAGATACGGCTTAATACACCTCATCGGCGCGATAGCTCAGTCGGTAGAGCAACGGATTGAAAATCCGTGTGTCGGCAGTTCGATCCTGCCTCACGCCACCATATTTGAAAAGCCCCATATACTGTATGGGGCTTTTTTTATGCTGATTAAAAATGATGAATATAGCTAAAGGGCAAAATCAGCGGTCTTTATTAATATTCAGATACTGATTTAACTGAGCGTAACAGAATTGATGGTTAATTCTTATACAAAATGAAAAAAATGAATCATATATTGAACTGATACCAGCTCTGGAGTGACATAGTTATGCACTTCTTTAAATACATTGTTCTGATGGTTTTTAGCATAAATGCTTCGACAGCAGTTTTTGCACAAAGTGTCGAACTGCCAGTATTAAAAGTCATGGCTGAGCCTGAGATGCGCCAGGAAACTGGGTTTATTCCCTATCAGGAGAGGAAAAGCGAGCAGCGTGCTTTACAGCATCGGATGATGCAGATTGAGGATGACTTGCAGAATATCACTGTTAATGCCCATCCGGTGCGGAATATTGAAGCGAGTGAGGGCAGGCCAGAGGTTAATATGGATCATCTGCCCTTAGCCTTACAACAGCATTTACTGGCGATAGCAGCAGGTTTACAGTCAGATAACCCGATGCGTGGGCTGGAGATCATGTTACAGCCATTTCGTAATGAATCAGGACAGATTCAGTGGGATTTGGGTAAGGTTTCGCTAGGTACACTAGAGACTCAGGCCCTTAGAGAGATAGACTTTAGTCAGCCAGTTACCACTACACCCCGCCTTCGCATAAATTAATCCAGTTCTTGCTATTGCAATAATTCAGACAAGAAAAAACGCCCAGATGGGCGTTTTTTAACTGAATGCTATTAAGCAGTTTTTACTGCAGGCTCAACAGCCAGCATATGTCCATTTTCTTCAAAGTTAATATGCCATTGCAGCGCTTCACGAAGCAGATGTGGTGTATGGCCACCTTTAGCAGTTGAACGGTCAAAATAGTCGTTCAAGGCATCTTTATAAAGTGGGTGTACACAGTTCTCGATAATTACACGAGCACGCTCACGTGGAGCCAGTCCACGAAGGTCAGCTAGACCCTGTTCTGTAACCAGAATATCAACATCGTGTTCGGTATGGTCAACATGAGATACCATTGGAACGATTGAAGAAATATCGCCCCCTTTTGCAATCGATTTGGTTACAAAAATTGCCAAGTGTGCATTACGGGCAAAGTCACCTGAACCACCAATACCATTCATCATCTTGGTGCCACAAACATGGGTAGAATTCACATTACCGTAAATATCAAACTCAAGCGCAGTGTTAATACCAATAATACCTAAACGGCGTACCAGTTCAGGGTGGTTTGAAATTTCTTGTGGACGTAATACAAACTTGTCTTTATATGCTTCCAGGTTGCCGAAAACACGCTCACCACACTGGGTAGACAATGTCATTGAACAGCCAGAAGCAAATTTCATTTTACCGGCATCGATCAGCTCAAAAGTACAGTCTTGTAATACTTCTGAATACATCACCAGATCTTCAAAGTTTGAATCTTTAAAGCCGGTCAGTACAGCATTGGCAATTGAGCCGATACCTGCTTGCAAAGGGCCCAAATTTTTCGGTAAACGGCCATCAGCAACTTCTTTTTCAAAGAAATTAATCAAATGATTGGCAATTGCCTGAGTTTCCACATCTGGTGGTGTTACTGTAGATGGAGAATCTGGTGTTTCATTAAATACAATACCAACGATTTTTGCAGGATCAATTGGAATCGCAGTTGAACCGATACGGTCATCTACCTGAGTTAAAGGTACTGGTGTACGGGTTGGGCGGTAAGTCGGAATATAGATGTCATGCAGACCTTCAAATTCTTCACTTACTGAAGTGTTAATTTCAATAATGACTTTTTCTGCAAAAATAGCAAAGCTTGCAGAGTTACCTACAGAAGTTGTTGGCACAATATGGCCATCTTCAGTAATTGCAACTGCTTCAATAACTGCAATATCCGGGCGTTTAAGCTGCAGGTTACGCATCTGTTCTACAGTTTCAGACAAATGCTGGTCAATAAACATTACTTCGCCATTGTTGATCGCACGGCGCAGTGTGTTATCTACCTGAAATGGCATGCGACGAGCCAGTACACCAGCTTCAGTCATCTGTTTGTCCAGATCGTTACCCAAGCTTGCACCGGTAATTAGGGAGATTTTTAAAGGATGCTGTTTGGCACGTTTTACCAGTGCCTGAGGAATTGCTTTGGCTTCACCTGCACGAGTAAAGCCACTCATACCGATAGTCATGCCATCTTGGATGAACTCGGCAGCTTGATCTGCACTGATTACTTTGTCATGAAGGGAGGCTAATCGAATACGATCTAAAGACATGGTTTACTCTCAATATGCTCGAAACTAGACGGATTGTACCGCCCAAAAAACAAATTGTGCATGCCTGTTAGGCTAAGGTCTAATTTTTTCAGGAAATGAAGGTATAAATATTTTTGATGCTTTTTAAACTACTATTTTTTAAATAAATATTTTTAAAGGCTAAGATAATTGTAAAATTCAAATGTCTAAAATTTAATCATGATTAAAAACGGTCACTTAGACTTTGCTTGATCTTTTCTAGCGGATTATGACTATTGTTTTCTTCAGTTTTCTCTTTAGGTATCAGCAGTGAGATAATAGCTTCTAATCCGCCTTCAGGACGATTATGGATTTTAAGCTCACCTTGATGGATATCAACAATACGTTTGACAATTGCTAAGCCCAAACCACTACCTTGTACGGTACGGGCGGAGTCTCCACGCACAAAAGGTTGCATCAGATCCTGAATCTGGTCTTCTGGAATCCCTTCGCCATGATCTGCTACCTTGATGATAATCCGGTCATTTTCTGTATAGGCAGAGAGTTCGATTGGTTCAGCACCATAACGCTTGGCATTATTGATCAGGTTGCCAATCAGGCGTTTCAATGACAGGCTACGTGCTGGAATGATAGGAACATCCTGTGCTTCAAAACGAATATCTAGCGGTTTGAACTGTACAATCAATTCCTGTAGCAAGATGTTGATATTGGTGTCTTTTAATTCTTCGTCAGAGCCATCACGCATATAGGAGATAAACTGATTCAAAATTGCATCCATATCGTCAACGTCATAAATCAGCCCTTCACGCAGGAATTCATCCGGTAACATTTCAGCAGTCAGACGAATTCGGGTCAACGGTGTACGTAAATCATGTGAAATACCTGCTAGCATGATCATCCGCTCGCGCTCTGTCTGCTCTAGCGTATAAACCATATGATTAAAGGCCTGATTTACCTGACGGATTTCTAGTGGACCATGATTGGTTTCCAGATAAGGTGCCTTCCCGGTTTTGCTGTACTGGTTTGCCGCATTTTGCAGCCGACGTAAGGGGCGATTTAACTGCCGAACCAATGTCAAAATAATAATAGATGCAATAATCGGAACACCGAGCAGCCAACCAAAAATCAGTTCAGGGCTATAGTTGGCATAAGTTTTTAATGGTTCACGGACCCAGTTTCCGTGCATTTCGGGGGTCTGTATCCAGATTCTTGGGCTTGGCTTAAACTGGAAATACACCGTAACATTATCGACTTTTAACTCTCTAGCCAGCTTTTCTTCAATATGGTTAGTAAAGAATTCGGCGATCACCTTTTCCCGAACATTGGGATACTCTTTAGGGTCAGTGACATATTCAATTCCGACCCGATTTTTGAGCCAGGTATCTATATCCATTTCAACATTGTCATGGAAGATACGCAGTTTGGGGTTGTTAATAATTTCAAGCTCAACAGCCAGATAACGGGCATGTTGCTGAATTTCAGGTAAATATAAAGTACGCCAGAAAAACCAGAGTGACATGACCAGACTGAACAGCACCACAAAACCGACCAGAACTGTAGTACGCATTGCTGCGGAGCGTGGCTTGATCTTGTCCAGGAAACGTTCCCCACGGGTGCGTTTTTTCTCTGAATAAGCTACATAGTCAGTAAATTCTTGTGGATCAATAGGGTCGAGTTTCACTCCGGATTCCTATAAGTGTATTTTATACTCAGACTGTAATTTTATGACAGAATTTTAGCGGCTTGTCTTGGCTCAAAGGCCATAGACAATACGATTTTTTAAGCATTCTTATACGAACTAGCCATTCACTTTATTGGCAGATATAAAACCTCCCAGTAGTGAATGGCCTGTACAAATCATCAGGATAATTCCGGTCATAAAATAAACGGGTTATTCAGCGCCATCTGGCACAAAGACGTAACCTACGCCCCAGACTGTCTGAATATAACGTGCACGTGCCGGATTTTCTTCAATCAGACGACGCAGGCGAGACACCTGAACATCAATTGAACGTTCCATGGCACCCCATTCACGACCGCGCGCCAGATTCATCAGTTTGTCACGTGTTAGTGGCTCACGTGGATGCTGAACCAATGCCTTGAGTACGGCAAACTCACCAGTGGTTAAAGTGACCACCTGACCTTCACGTGTCAGCGTACGGGTCGATAAATCTAGAGACCATGGTCCGAAACTTACGACCTCTACCTGCTGACTAGGAGCACCAGGTACTTCACGGACTTGGCGACGCAGAACTGCCCGGATACGGGCAAGAAGTTCGTTTGGATTAAATGGTTTAGGCAGATAATCATCTGCACCTGCTTCAAGACCGGCAATGCGGTCAGAATCACTGCCACGTGCGGTCAGCATAATAATAGGAATATCAATATTGGACTGTCGTAAACGACGGCAAATACTCAAGCCATCTTCAACCGGCAACATAAAGTCGAGTACAATCAGTGAAAACAGTTCACGTTGTAGCAGACGATCCATCTGGGTAGCATCATGTGCAGTTTTAACGACAAAGCCTTTATCTTCCAAAAAACGTTGTAACAGAGTACGCAAACGCACATCATCATCGACCACGAGGATACGTTCAACGCGATCTGTATCGGCTTGTACAGCATCTGTATGTTCAGCAGGTACAACTAGACTCATGATGTGCTCCTTTATTGTTTATTGTCATCGTGATCAGACCCATATACAGTATTGAGTATACGATGCTTACAATGAGTTTTACTATGCTCTAAAGCACCAAATATTGCAGTAAAAATCAAGACATAGATACCAAATATATACAGGTAAAAAATAAACAGGAACGGCCAGATCTTGGTAATTTACGGGAATTTTGTCGTAAAATTGCATAAAAACCATGGAACTTCACTAAATTAGCATTATTGCTGATGTGTAATTTAGATAAAACAATAGTAGATTTTATGGCCTTGGTCTTTATAATCACAGCTTTTAGTATTTATCCTTGTGGAATCAAACACGATGACTGACTTAGTTCAGCAGCTGGCAAGCGAGCTTGCCGTACGTCCAGATCAGGTTGAAGCTGCCATCAAGCTTATAGATGAAGGTGCCAGTGTTCCTTTTATTGCCCGTTACCGTAAAGAAGTGACACAAGGCTTAGACGATACGCAGCTACGTCAGCTTGATACGCGTTTATCCTATTTACGTGATTTAAATGAGCGACGCGCTAAAGTCATCGAATCGCTGAAAGAACAGAATAAATTAAGCGATGACTTGCTGGCCCGGGTCGAGGCCGTCGAAACCAAAAATGCTCTTGAAGAAATTTATGCACCTTATCGTCCAAAACGGACCAGCAAATCTTTCAAGGCAAGAGAAGCTGGTTTAGGGCCGGTTGCTGAGAAAATATTGGCTGAACAGGTTGACCCGAGTGAAGCACTTGCAGGGTTCTCGCATGAAGAGTACCCAGACCTGGAAAGCCAGCTGGATGCCATTCAGCATATTATTATTGATGAGTGGGCACAGAATATTGCGCTGACGGCTGAGCTTAAAGCCAACTTTGCAAAAACTGCCGTTTTGAAAAGTGCAGTAGCAAGTGAAGAGAAGAAAGAAGTTGGCAAAAAATTCCGTGACTATTTTGAATTTTCAGAAAATTTGAACAAAGTCCCTTCACATCGTTTACTGGCCATGTTGCGCGGACGTCAGGAAAATGTGCTGGGCCTTAAAGTTGATGGTGAAAATGATCCGGCGATTCAGCGTATTGAGGTTGAATATCAGTTGGATCAAATTCAGCCACAGACACGTCAGGATTTTCTCAAGCAAACTGCAAAACTGTTCTGGATGGGTAAAGTACGTCCACAGGTTGAGCATTCATTACTGACCGAAAAGCGTTTAGCTGCTGAAAATGAAGCTATGCAGGTCTTTGCAGAAAACCTGCGTCATTTACTCTTGTCTGCACCGGCAGGTAGCCGACGTACATTGGGCGTAGACCCGGGTATACGTACTGGCGTAAAACTGGCAGTAGTGAATGAGTCAGGTGATGTACTCGCCCATAGTACGATTTATCCGTTTGCTCCAAAAGAAGATAAAGAAGGTTCAGTGGCCGAACTTGCGCGTTTGTGCCGTGAATTTGATATTGAACTGATTGCAATTGGTAATGGTACAGCCAGCCGCGAGACTGAAGCTGTAGTGGCTGAAATGATGGCAGCCAACCCGGATCTAAAACTGACCCGTGTGACTGTAAGTGAAGCCGGTGCGTCAGTCTATTCAGCGAGTGAGCTGGCTTCTCAGGAATTGCCTGAACTGGATGTGTCTATTCGTGGAGCAGTATCTATTGCCCGTCGATTACAGGACCCACTGGCTGAGCTAGTTAAAATTGATCCGAAATCAATCGGCGTGGGGCAGTATCAGCATGATGTAAATCAGGCCGGTCTTGCAAAAACGTTAGATGCGGTAGTTGAAGATTGTGTAAATGCGGTGGGCGTAGACGTTAATACCGCCTCTTCTGCAATTTTAGGTTATATTGCTGGTTTAAATAAAGCAATTGCCCAACAAATTGTAGAATACCGTAAAGAGAACGGTCGCTTCGACAACCGTCAGGACTTGAAAAAAGTTCCCCGTTTGGGCGATCGTACATTTGAACAGGCAGCTGGCTTCCTGCGTATTCAAGAAGGTAATCAGCCATTAGATGCATCTTCTGTTCATCCGGAAAGTTATGGTCTGGTTGAGAAAATTGTTGAAGCCAAAGCCACTACTGTAAAAGATATTATTGGAAATAGTGAAATTATTCGTCAGGTAGACCCTAACCAGTTTATTGATGACAAGTTTGGTCTGCCTACTATCCAGGATGTATTGGCCGAACTGGAAAAACCGGGTCGTGATCCGCGCCCTGAATTCCGTACTGCCAAGTTCCGTGATGATATTACTGATGTAAAACAGCTGACTGAAGGTATGCAACTGGAAGGCGTGGTAACCAATGTTACTAACTTTGGCGCTTTTGTTGATATTGGCGTACACCAAGATGGACTGGTACATATTTCAGAATTGGCAAACGAATTTGTTTCAGATCCGCACAAGATTGTAAAGCCGGGACAAATCGTACAGGTACGTGTGATTCAGGTCGATGCAGAGCGTAATCGCGTTAATCTTTCTATGCGACCTGAGGGTGCTGCTGCGCCGGTAAAAACATCACCACGTCCGCGTCGTGAACAAAATCAGGAGCAGCGTCCTGAGCGTAAGCCACAAGGTAAACGTCCTCAACATGCCCGTCCGCAAGGTGAACGCTCACAAGGGAAGAAACCACAGGCAGCTAAACCGCAGGAACAGAAAATTGGCGGATTAGGCGCTTTATTATTGCAAGCAGGTATTAAAGGATCTAAATAATCTCTGCGAAGTAAACGGAAACCTCCCAAGTGGGAGGTTTTCTTTTTTATCTAAAATAAATTGAAGAAAGTTTGGCTAAAAAGAATGGGTCTTGCACAAAGTTACTACCAGAATAATTTTTTAGAATTCAGGAATGAAAATGAAGAGGCTATATTAGGTTCACTGGCTTATCAGCATGAGTTCAGTCTTGATGAATTACAAAAAAGTGCATGGCTTAAGCAAATTACGATTTTAAAGAGAGCTCTTTGTATACTTGATCAAGGCGAGATCTTTTTTGAATTTCATATTCCACGTATGGGGAAACGTGTAGATAATATTTTGATCATTCAAGATTTAATTTTGGTCATTGAATTCAAAGTGGGAGATACGCAATACAGTCACTCAGCACAAATACAAGTAATTGATTACTGTTTGGACTTACTTAATTTTCATGCAGGTAGTCATAATCAGAAAGTAATTCCAGTTTTGGTGGCTACACAGGCAGCAGAAACTAGGCAGAATTGGGAGGAAATAGCCTCATTAAATGAGGTAGCATGCTGTAATGCAGAAAATTTTGGAGAGATATTTTCTGAAATTATTCAGCAATTTTCTCATAATTCAGTCATTAATACCCAATCTTGGCTGGAAGCTCCCTACAAACCGACACCGACAATTATTGAAGCAGCACAAGCTTTATATAAAGGCCATCAAGTCCAAGAGATTTCTCGTAGTGATGCAGGTACGATTAATCTTGAAATTACCTCTAATAAGATTGAGGAAATCATTGAATACTCCAAGCAGAATAACATAAAGTCGATCTGCTTTTTAACCGGGGTACCGGGTGCAGGCAAAACGCTTGCTGGTCTAAATATTGCGAATCAGCGATTGAAAAAGGATCAGACAGAGCATGCTGTTTTTCTTTCAGGTAATGGGCCATTGGTCGATGTATTACGTGAAGCATTGGTGCGCGATACAGTAAAAAATTTTAAATTGCAGGGCCTGTCAAAAAGTCGTCTAGCGGCAGAGCGTTCAGCAAAAGCGTTTATACAGAATATTCATCATTTTCGAGATTATTATTTACGCTCTACAGAAATACCTGTTGAGCAGGTAGTGGTTTTTGATGAGGCGCAGCGGGCCTGGCAAAAAGAACAGGTTTCCAATTTTATGAAACTCAAAAAGGGAATTGATAATTTTACTATGTCTGAACCCGAGTTTTTGATCAATGTGATGAATCGGCATATAGATTGGTGTGTTGTAGTCTGTTTAATCGGTGGTGGTCAAGAAATCAATACAGGAGAAGCTGGCGTTACTGAATGGTTAGAAGCCTTGAAACAGAAGTTTTCTGAGTGGCAAATTTATTATTCCGAAAAGATATTAGAAGACAGCGTTTATTTGGACTCTACAGAACATAGGAACTGGCTACAAACTACAGGCATTAATGAACAGGATTTACATTTAGCTGTCTCTGTACGTTCATTTAGAAGTGAGCGGGTATCACAATTAATTCAATATATTTTAGAGGGGAATTCTCAGGCTGCTCAACAGCTCTATTCAGAGATCAGTTCTGATTATCCTGTCGTATTGAGCAGAAATTTGAAGCAAGCTAAGCAATGGTTAAAAACCAGGGCAAAAGGATCGGAGCGTTACGGCATTGTAGCAAGCTCTGGGGCAAAGCGTTTAAGAGCAGATGGAATAGATATTAAAAGTAAAATTACTCCTGAACATTGGTTTCTAAATCTAGATACAGATGTACGCTCTTCATATTACCTAGAAGAGGTCGCTACCGAATTTGATATACAGGGTCTGGAAATTGACTATACCTGTGTTGCTTGGGATATTAATTTTTATTTTGATCAGGAGTGGAAGTATCAGGCTTTCAAAGGTAGTACATGGCAGAAAATTAAAAATGAAGCCAAGCAAAAATACTTGCTAAATGCGTATCGGGTTTTATTGACTCGCGCGCGACAAGGCATGGTAATTTATGTGCCTGAAATAGAGCAGGCCGACTGGACCCGGCCAGCGAAATATTATAATTCTACGTATCAATTTTTAATGGATTGCGGTTTCGAAACCTTAAAATGAAAAAGTTAGATGAAAAAAATCCAACTCTAGCAAGCATAAGGCAGAGTTAGATAAAAGTTAAATAAAATAGTGTAAAAATCACACATTATAGTAGCATAATCAGGCTTTAATTCAGAAAGATTGTCAGACAATATCAACTCGCTTTTTATAAAAACATCGATGTTAGTGTTACATCTGACCTCGAAGTCGATTCTAATTTTTATTCCAAACGGTTGTTTTATGTCAGTTTTAAATTTGAGAAAACCCTTTTATTTAAAAGATATACTCTCTGGACTTGTCGTTTTTCTGGTCGCATTACCCTTGTGTTTAGGTATAGCTTTAGCCTCAGGTGCACCCATTATTTCCGGTATTATTGCGGGGATTGTAGGCGGAATTGTCGTCGGGGTGTTGAGTGGCTCACACATCAGTGTGGCAGGCCCGGCGGCCGGGCTCACGGCAGTCATGCTGGTACAACTGGATCAATTAAGCGGCAATTATGCCGCTTTTTTATTGTGTATTATTTTTGCCGGTTTACTTCAAATTGGCTTTGGTCTATTCAAGCTAGGTTTTTTTGCTAATTTTATTCCCAATAACGTTATTTTAGGGCTGCTCGCAGCAATTGGCGTAATTCTGATAGCAACCCAATTACCTTATTTATTGGGTATCCATGATTTCTCATGGTCAGCAGTTTGGTCTGGAACATTTTTTTCAAATTTTAGCTCCCTTGATAAAGGCGCAGCACTGATTGGTCTGCTCAGTCTATTTTTAATTCTGGCTTGGGACAGTAGTCCTCTTAAAAAACTGGTTCTGCCATCGGCACTGGTAGCTGTGGTTGCCGCTGCGCTATTAAATTTTATTTTAATGTCGATGGGTTCTCCTTTGGCAGTTCAGAATCATAACTTGATTCAGTTACCTAATTTACTGGAAGCTCCAAGAGATGTACTGATTTTCCCGGATTTTAGCTATTTAGCAGAACCACTGATTTACACCGGAGCTATTACCCTTGCGGTAGTCGCTTCTCTGGAAACACTTCTGAATCTCGAAGCGGCAGACAAACTTGATCCACAAAAACGTTCATCACCACCGAACCGCGAGTTATGGGCACAAGGCACAGGCAATATTGTTTCCGGTTTAATTGGAGGTATGCCAATTACGTCGGTAATTGTACGTAGCTCCGTCAATGCCAATTCTGGCGCACGCAGTAAATGTTCGACCATTATTCATGGCATTTTCCTGCTACTGGCAGTGATGTTTTTTGTGCCATTGATGAATATGATTCCTTTATCAGCTCTAGCTGCGATTTTAATTTTAACGGGTTTTAAACTTACCCATCCAAAACTCTTTAAAAAGCTTTATCAGCAGGGCTGGAAACAGTTTTTGCCTTTTATTATCACATTAGTTGCGATTTTACTCACAGATCTGCTCACTGGAATTCTAATTGGATTATTGGTCAGTAGTGCTTTTATCCTATACGGTAATTTGAATAAGGGCGTACGTGTATATAAGGAAAAGCATTTGCACGGTATTGTTACACGGATTGAACTGCCTTCACAGGTTACTTTTTTAAACCGTTCAGCACTCATTTCAGCTCTCGAACATGTTCATAAAGATGAGCGGTTAATTCTGGATGCGACTCAGTCCGATTCAATCGATCCAGATATTTATCAAGTTATTCAGGAGTATCAGAATGAAACTGCCATTAAACGCAAGATTGATTTAAAACTAATCGGATTCAAACAGCATTACCATGAACTGGATGACGCAGTACTAGATATTGATATCAGTACTCGCGATTTGCAGCAGCAACTGACACCTGCCCAAGTACTGAACTTGCTTAAGGAAGGAAATGAGCGTTTTGTGAAAAATGAACGTTTACAACGTGATATTTACCGGCAGATCCGAGTAACTGCTGATCAGGGTCAACATCCGATTGCTGCCGTACTCGGCTGTATGGACTCAAGAGCTCCTACAGAGATGCTGTTCGATGTCGGAATTGGGGATTTATTCAGCCTGCGTATTGCAGGAAATGTGGCCGGACAGAAAGTCATAGGCTCTCTTGAGTTTGCCTGTCAGGCTAAGGGTTCAAAAGTAGTTGTGGTGCTGGGCCATACTGACTGCGGAGCAGTAACTAGTGCCTGCCAGCTGCGGTTACAGCATAAAAGTATTTCTGACATTAAAGAAATGCCGTATATTCAGTATATCTTGGGGCCGCTAATGCATTCGGTTCAGAGCGCTTACGATATTATGCAGCCGCGTGAGCTGAACCGGCCTTTTATTGATCAGGTAACTACCCTGAATGTTCATTACAATATCCAGTATATTGTTAACCACAGCTCTGTCTTAAAAGAGATGCTTGAACGTGGAGAAATAGCCATTGTGGGAGCAATTTATGATGTGCAGACCGGTCGGGTCAATTTTCTGGAATAAAAGAAACTAGCAAAATGCCTCCAGAATAGGAGGCATTTTTATTGATAAAGTAATTATATTTACCAGTGTTCACCTGGAAAAATACGGGCATAAGCGCGTTGAACCCAGTTAAGTTTTTCCTGTTTACCCACTGATGCGCTGGAACTTGGAAACAGATTAAAGCCAATTGACATAAACATATTGTTGATTTCAGGAGCAATCGAATAAGTAATAGATGCCAAACGGCCAAGATGCGTAGCCAAGCGTTTCGGACGCTTGATAATGGCATAGGCAATCAGATCAGCTGCCTGCTCAGGCGACAGCGTAGGGACATAACGATAAATTTTGGTTGGTGCAATCATGGGAGTGCGCACCAGAGGCATATAAATTGAAGTGATTGCAATCTTGTGTGAATGCACTTCTGCTGACAGACAGCGGCTAAAAGCATCTAGTGCGGCTTTAGAGGCCACATAAGCAGAAAAACGGGTTGCATTGGCCAGCACACCAATTGAACTGATATTAATGATCTGTCCGTCACGACGCTGCATCATTTGCGGCAATATATTCAGAATCAAACGGATCGCACCGAAATAATTCAGCTGCATGGTACGCTCAAAGTCATGAAAACGGTCAATTGATTCATGGACGGCACGGCGAATAGAACGTCCAGCATTATTAATCAGGATATCAATATGGTCTACAGACGCCAGAATTTTCTGGGAACATGCATCAATAGCATCCAGATCATTTAAATCACATGGGAAAATAGTTGCTTTTCCACCCTCTGCTTCAATTTCAGCCTGAACTTCTTGCAAGGTAGACTCAGTACGGGCAACCAGCAGCACATGTGCACCCGCTTGAGCAAGTTTCTTGGCTGTAGTTAGGCCAATTCCACTGGAAGCACCGGTGATGAGTGCTACTTTGCCATTTACCTTGTCTTTGAAAAGTTTCTCTAATTTGTTGTTCACGTAGATCTTCCTGGCTGAAAATTTGCTGAGGCAAAATAAATATAATTTTTTTAAATATGTTATAGCCATGACCTGCGATAGGCCAAGGGGCTCAGTCGGTTTTTATCTTAACGAAATGACGGGAAAAATCCAGAGTTAAGTGGTTGAATCTAAAAATAATATTTAGAGCAATTACTCTAATTTAAGTATGTGTTTATACTGTGTTTTAACACAAGTTAAAATAGTTGAAAAGATAAAGCTTTGAAAAAGCAGTTCATAAATGGAAAGTAAAAACATATGCCAGATTAAAATAAAGCTATCAGGTAGGGCTAATTATCAGAAACATTCGAGTTCAAGCTTTTTAGTCACACTGTCTGGTATTTGAGGGAATATAAACAGGGCCATGTATGTTGACCCTGCTTGTGTATAACTTAAACTGCGGCAAGTGCCTGTTCCAGATCGGCAATCAGGTCATCAGCATGTTCAATGCCGATAGATAAACGCACCATATCCTCGCTAACCCCTGCAGATTTCAACTCCTGTTCATTGAGCTGACGATGGGTAGTGGTTGCCGGATGACAAGCCAAACTTTTCGCATCGCCAATATTGACCAGGCGGGTAAAGAGCTGCAGTGCATCAATAAAACGGGTACCACCAGCAAGTCCATCCTGTACCCCAAAGGATAAGATAGCCGAAGGTTTACCTTGAACATATTTTTGTGCCAGTGCATGCTGTGGGTGGTCTGTCAGGCCTGCATAATTTACCCATTTGACTTTTGGATGGGCTTTCAAATACTCGGCAATTTTTAGAGCATTTTCGGTATGGCACTCCATGCGCAGGCTTAAGGTTTCCAGTCCTTGCAAAATCAGGAAAGCATTCATCGGGCTAATGGCGGCGCCAGTATTACGTAAAGGTACAACACGTGCACGGGCAATATAAGCAGCTTCACCAAGCGCCTCAACATAGTTAACTCCATGATAACTTGGGTCGGGCGTATTTAACACTTTAAAGCGGTCCGGATATTTACCCCAAGGGAATTTACCGCTATCGACAATCGCACCACCAATACTGTTACCGTGACCTCCAATATATTTGGTTAGCGAGTGCACCACGATATCAGCACCAAATTCAAAAGGCTTGAGCAAAACCGGTGTCGCTACCGTATTGTCAACTACCACCGGTACACCATATTCATGGGCGATTTTACTGATGGCTTCCAGATCAATGATATTGCCAAGCGGATTACCAATTGACTCGACAAATACCAGTTTGGTTTTATTATCAATCAGAGAGTGTAATGCTTCTGGATCCTGATAATCGAAGAAGCGCACTTCAATTCCCTGTTTGGGCAAGGTATGGGCAAACAGATTATATGTACCACCATATAGGGTGGAAACAGAAGCAATATTATCACCTGCTTCGGCAATAGTCTGAATCGCATAGGTAATTGCTGCCATGCCCGAAGCAAGTGCCAGTGCACCTATTCCACCCTCTAGAGCTGCGATACGCTGTTCAAGAACCGCCGTTGTAGGGTTCATAATACGGGTATAAATATTGCCCTGGACTTTTAAATCGAACAGGTCGGCCCCATGTTGAGTATTATCGAAAGAGTAGGACGTGGTCTGGTAAATAGGTACCGCTACAGCTTTCGTCGTCGCTTCAGGGCTATAACCGGCATGAATTGCCAAAGTTTCATCTTTATATGTCATATTATTTCTTCGATGTGGGTTAAAACCTGATCGAGTCTAGCATTTTTTAATATGAAATAAAGCTTTCCTATTCTTTGTCTATATCTATTTATTTCATAAGTATAGTGATGAGTTTAAGCAAACTCAAAATCTTGGTGTGAGTTTAATTTTTAGTCACAAAAGGTTGGGAGATAACCCGCAGAATACCCAGAGTACGCCTTATGTTTTCATGGTATTCATCGTATAATACGCTGGTTATTTTTTCGCAGTTTGCGATATTCTGATTTTCAATTGAGGAGTCCTGCGTGGCCCAATATATTTACACGATGAACCGTGTGTCGAAGATGGTTCCGCCTAAGCGTGAAATCCTGAAAGACATCTCTTTGTCATTTTTTCCGGGTGCAAAAATTGGTGTGCTCGGTCTTAACGGTGCAGGTAAATCAACTCTGCTCCGTATCATGGCGGGCGTAGATAAAGATTTCTCTGGGGAAGCACGTGCGCAACCAGGTATTAAAATCGGCTATCTGGAACAGGAACCACCCCTAGATCCGAACAAAGATGTACGTGGAAATGTTGAAGATGGTCTGCGTGAACCGTTAGATGCATTAGCCCGTCTGGATGAAGTGTTTGCAGAATATGCAGCAGAAGATGCTGACTTTGACGCACTTGCAAAAGAACAAGAGAAACTTGAAGCCATCATCCAGACTTGGGATGCACATAATCTGAATAACCAGATGGAACAGGCTGCTGCTGCATTAAACTTGCCGGCTTGGGATGCTGACGTGACTCTGCTTTCAGGGGGTGAACGCCGCCGTGTTGCACTTTGCCGTCTGCTTCTATCTAAACCGGACATGCTCCTTCTTGACGAACCGACTAACCACCTGGATGCAGAATCTGTGTCTTGGTTAGAACGTTTCCTAAAAGACTTTCCTGGTACCATTGTTGCTATTACGCACGACCGTTATTTCCTTGATAACGTTGCTGAGTGGATTCTGGAGCTTGACCGCGGACATGGTATTCCTTACCAGGGCAATTACACGTCTTGGCTGGAACAGAAAAATGCCCGTCTAGAACAGGAACAGAAACAGGAAGAGTCTTTTGCTAAAGCCTTGAAAAAAGAACTGGAATGGGTTCGTTCAAATGCCAAAGGCCAGCAGAAAAAGAACAAGGCTCGTATGGAGCGTTTTGAAGAGTTAAACTCTAAAGAATTCCAGCAGCGCAATGAAACTTCTGAAATTTATATTCCACCTGGTCCACGTTTAGGTAATAAGGTAGTAGAAGTTGAAGGCATCAGTAAATCCTTTGATGGACGTCTGCTTTATGAAAACCTGACCTTCTCTGTACCACCAACAGCAATTGTTGGTATTGTCGGTCCAAACGGTGCGGGTAAAACCACACTATTCCGTATGATGACTGGGGAACAGCAGCCAGATACCGGAACAGTTACTCTGGGTGATTCAGTTAAAGTGGCCTATGTTGGCCAGATTCGTGACACCTTGGATAACAACAAAACCGTATGGGAAGAGGTTTCTGGCGGTCTGGACATCTTGAAAGTAGGTGATTACGAAATTGCGTCTCGCGCTTATATTGGCCGTTTTAACTTTAAAGGCCAAGACCAGCAGAAACGTGTAGGTGAACTTTCTGGTGGTGAGCGAAACCGCTTGCAGCTGGCAAAAATCTTACAGCAGGGTGCTAATGTAATACTGCTTGATGAACCTTCAAACGATCTTGATATTGAAACTTTGCGTGCACTTGAAGATGCAATTTTGGTCTTTCCGGGTACAGTTATGGTGGTATCGCATGACCGCTGGTTCCTGGACCGTATTGCAACGCATATTTTGTCGTTTGAAAATGAGCAGCCTGAATTTTACACGGGTAACTATGCTGAATATGAAGCATATCGTCAGTCACGCCTAGGCGATGCAGCTGTAACCAAACGCGCCAAATATAAAAAAATCAGTGGATAATAGCCACAACTGAAAAACCAGCCTGAGGGCTGGTTTTTTTGTTTTTAGGATTTTGGCATCTCAGACCATACCAATAGAAAAATCCATAGTAACAATTGGTTAACTGAATTCTCAAATTGGTAAATTAAACATTGTTCTACTGTCAGAAGTGAACTGGATATCCCAGTAGCATACTGTTACCTTAGAGGATAAGAGCTGTAAAGTAATTCACTAAGAATCAAGGAGACTGTCAATGGGCGCGCATCATGGGCACGATCACAGTCATGCAGTCGTCACTGAAGGTAATGCCAAAAAGCTTGGTTTTGCTTTGGCACTAACCACGATCTTTTTAATTATTGAAATAGTTGCCGGCTTTATAACCCAAAGTTTGGCTCTGTTATCAGATGCTGCGCATATGTTTACCGATGCCGCAGCGTTAGCTATTGCATTGGTTGCCATTAAAATTGCTAAACGTCCCGCTGATGATAAGCGTACCTTTGGCTATCAACGCTTTGAAATTCTGGCAGCACTTTTCAACGCCTGTATGTTGTTTGTGGTGGCTATCTATATTTTATATGAAGCCTACCAGCGTCTTAGCCAGCCCCCCGAGATTCAGAGCCTTGGCATGCTCTCCGTGGCAATTATTGGTCTAGTGATCAATCTGATCTCCATGCGCATTCTGTTTTCGAGTTCGAAAGACAGCCTGAATGTGAAAGGGGCTTATCTTGAGGTTCTGAGTGATGCCTTGGGTTCAGTTGGTGTTATTGTTGGCGCCTTAATTATTTATTTTACTGGCTGGATGTGGGTAGATACCCTAATCGCAGTGCTAATTGGTTTCTGGGTATTACCACGGACTTGGATATTACTGAAACAGAGTATCAATATTCTACTTGAAGGTGTACCTGAAGAGATCGATATTGAAAAGCTGCGTAATGACCTCTTGGAACTCGATGGTGTCGAGAGCATTCATCAGCTTAAAGTCTGGGCTATTACTTCTAAAAATGTGCATCTAACTGTGCATTTGTATGCACCACATGCAAACCGGAACCAACTTTATCAAAATGCTCTCGAAATGTTGACCCATGAGCATGGTATTACCGAGGTGACGTTACAGATTGAGGAGGACCCATGTCAGACACTTGCTCATGACCATCAGAATGATCATGAACACAGTCACTAAGTTATTTTAGGGTTTAGATCTGCCACTCATGGCCACATTCACGACACTTCCATTGTTTCTGGGATTGCATAAATGCCTGCATGGACAGTTTAAAGTCTGGCAAATCGCGCCAGAACAGGAATCCGGCTATAAGGCAGATAATAAATACAGCTATAGTCGCCATTTGCAATGTACTGCCGGCACCATCACCAAAGATCCACATGCCGATACTGATTACCACCAGTAGTAATAGAATAAAAATAGCCGGAATCAGGAACACCAGACTTTTGGGAACCACAGGACGGGTGGTATTGGTTCCTTGACTGACTGGTATGATCTTGGGACTCTGGCATTGTGGGCAGCGATATTGCATGAAAAACTCCTAAACTCTTTTGCGGTCTATTTTACCGAATAGTGTAGGTAAGCCGAAAGTGTAAGCATAAAAAAAGCCACTGAATAGGTCAGTGGCTTTTAGAATTTGGCGTCCCTACGGGGATTCGAACCCCGGTTACCGCCGTGAAAGGGCGATGTCCTAGGCCTCTAGACGATAGGGACTTATGAGGCAGTTACACAAAGTAGAACAGCTTCTGGTGGAGTCAAGCGGGATCGAACCGCTGACCTCTACAATGCCATTGTAGCGCTCTACCAACTGAGCTATGACCCCAGCGTTTGTGTGAGCGCAATATTAGGGGCATTGCGCTCATACGTCAACACAAATATTTACTCGCCTTGATCATCTGCTTCATTTTTCGGCAATTTCAGACTTTCATTAAGTTTTTCCCAGGCTTTTAACTCTTTTTTGCTCGGACCACCTACAATTTCTAGTGCACGACGCAAACGGGCAAAGGTCAAGTCGGGACCTAAAGTCACCATAGATTGCATGACAGGCGTGGATGAGGTTGAACCGGCAATCGCAATAAAAAAAGCAGGCATGAAATCACGTAGCTTGATGCCCATTTGGTTAGACAGATCCATTAGAGTCTGGCTGACCGTATCATTATTCCAGGTAAATAGACTTTCCAGCCGCCAGATGGCAAATTGCAGGCTTTGACGAACCTGCTCCTCAGTCAGTTTTTTACTTTCAAACTGTTCTTTGGAAATATTCGGGAACTGATTGAAGTAAAAGCCCGCCCAGTTTACTGCCTCAGAAAGCAGGTTGATTCGCGGCTGGATGGCTGCAGCAATCTCTTCAAGTTTATTACGGTCTGCCTTCCAGTTGAGCAGGGTATTTAACAATTCTGCAGGAGACAATGCCTTAATCCACTGACCATTTAACCAGTTAAGCTTTTCAACATCAAAAATCGGGCCGCCTAGTGATACACGTTTAATGTCAAAGTGTTCGATCATTTCTGCCAGCGTAAACTTTTCACTTTCATCTGGCATAGACCAACCCATACGACCCAGATAGTTTAGTAGGGCCTCTGGCAATACACCAATATCACGGTAATAATTGATTGATGTTGGGTTCTTCCGTTTAGATAATTTGGACTTATCCGGATTACGTAGTAGTGGCATATGACAGATTGTCGGCATATCCCAGCCAAAGTAGGAGTACAGCAACTGGTGTTTTGGTGCTGATGGTATCCATTCTTCGCCACGGATGACATGCGTAATTTGCATAAGATGGTCATCAACCACGTTGGCCAGATGATAAGTAGGCAATCCGTCAGTTTTTAGCAGAATCTGCATGTCTACCTGAGCCCAGGGAATCTCAACTTCACCACGCAGCATGTCATTAAATTTACATACGCCTTCAGCAGGCACTTTCATACGAATAACATGAGGTTCACCAGCTGCCAGACGGCATTCAACTTCTTCATGAGAGAGCTGCAGACCCCGGCCGTCATAGCGTGGACTTTCACCACGGGCCTGCTGTTCGGCACGCATCTGGTCGAGTTCTTCTGGAGTTGCAAAGCAATAAAAAGCATGACCTTTTTCAACCAGTTCTAATGCATACTGTTTATAGATATGCATACGCTCGGACTGGCGATATGGTGCATGTGGGCCACCGATATCTGGTCCTTCTGACCAGTTCAGTCCCAACCATTTTAATGAGTCCAGAATCATTTTTTCTGATTCAGGGGTTGAACGCAGCTGATCGGTATCTTCAATACGCAATATAAATTCGCCTCCATGCTGCTTGGCAAAGCACATATTGAACAGGGCGATATAAGCAGTACCAACATGGGGAAAGCCAGTTGGAGAAGGAGCAATACGGGTGCGGACGTTCATAACTCTTAATTTTCAATAACAGATTAAGACTATTATAACGAAAAAGCCTGACAGCTTAAGGGTTAATTCACCGCAGGCAGGTCAGGCTAGAAAAGACTATGAAAATTATAAAATTAAGAGGTTTGCTGTGGAAAAATAATCTGTACCAGACGGCTGAAGCGCTGGTTCTGTGCCGCCAGAAAATTCTGGGTAGGAGCAGCACGCATAGAAGTCAACATTTTTAAATCCAGCTCGGATCTGTCAACTGAAGGCGTAGTTTTCTCAGATTGGCGCTGGTTTAAAGCTTTTTCAATAAGAGAGCCTGTTTTAGCAGGAGCATGGGTAGAACCAGGTATTTTAGATAAATCCTGATTTTTAAGACTGTTGCCTTGTACAATAACTGCGCTATGCCCCATCTGACTGAGTGTAAGCATACTCAAACTTAAGTAAAAAATCTTAAATAAATTCATGTTCATGTAAGAAGAGTTCCCCTATAAATCGGCTAATTTTTATAAAGTTTGCCGAAAATCGCATGAATTAAAACAGCTTTGTCTTAACAGTTATAGTATAGACTCACAATTCATTACAAAATTTTAAACTAACTCTAGTTAAAAAATTACAATAAACCCTAAGCTGTATTGGAAGTGTAGTTTTAACAGATAAATGTGTAGAGAAGGTGAAGAGAAAATAGGAAACTTAAGAGTGCTCAAGATACTTGGATTTTTTGACTGTACTAGAAGCTCAATAAAAGATGATAGTTTCAGTTAGAGAAAACCTGATAACTGTGCCTAAAACAACGTTATAGAAAAATCAAGGACTGTAGAACTTAATCAATTGAAGGGAATGCAATACTCAACTGTATAATGAGTTGTTGTTTTATAAAAATTTTCAGTATATTGCAAATTGTTTATCAAGTGACCTAGAGAAGTAAATGAGAAAGCATTTCCAATGGGGTTTAAAAGGTGGCATGTTAGCCACCTTAATACTATGTGGTTCAGTTACACAAGCTGCTGACCGTCAATTTTTGAATGTCTCATATGATGCGACACGTGAATTTTATGATGAGTTCAATAAGTCATATGGTGCTTACTGGAAAAGCCGTACTGGACAAACAGTTGAATTTAAACAGTCACATGGCGGTTCAGGTAAACAGGCACGCTCAGTAGTTGATGGTTTAAAAGGTGATGTAGTGACTTTAGCCTTGGCAAATGACATTAATGAGATCGTAAAATCTGGCCAGATTAAAGCAGGCTGGCAAAAAGAATTTCCTTATAATTCTGCACCCTATACTTCAACCATTGTTTTTATGGTACGTAAAGGTAATCCGAAAAAAATTCAGGACTGGAAAGATCTAACCAGACCGGGTGTGCAGATTATTACACCTAACCCTAAAACAGGCGGCTTGCCACGCTGGATCTATCTGTCAGCCTGGGGCTATGCGCTGAAACAGCCGGGCGGTAATGATGCTAAGGCACGAGAGTTTGTTAAAAGCATGTATAAGAATGTCAAGGTGATGGACTCTGCTGCACGTGCCTCTATGACGACATTTGCCGAACGTGGCATGGGTGATGTACTGCTAACCTGGGAAAATGAAGCTCTAGTCACGCTTAAAACTTTAGGCCGTGATAAATATGATATTGTTTATCCATCAATTTCAATTTTAACGGAACCATCGGTTGCAATTGTTGACAAGACAGTTGAAAAAAATGGTAATAAATGGCTGGCTACCGGCTATATTAATTATCTGTATTCTCCTTTGGGCCAGGAAATGGCAGCAAAATACTATTATCGGCCACGTAACCAGAAAGTTATGGCGAAATATGCTGCTCAATTTCCCAAGCTGAAAACTTTCACCATTGATGAAGTATTCGGGGGATGGAGCAAGGCACAGCAAACCCATTTTGTAAATGGGGCAACATTTGACCAGATTTATAATGATCGTCGCTAACCATTCGTCGTTCAAGTAATTCCTCTGGAAAAGCCCTGTAGCAGAATAATTCTGTCAGGGTCTTTTAATGATGCTTTAAAAAAGATCGGCAAAACGGTTTTCTCTATAGAAAATAATATTTCCCTACAAAAAGCCATTTGGAGCTTTATAAAAACAGGGTAATAATGTGCAGTTAAATTTTTAGCTGTCTGAACCGATCTTATGTCGCATATTTCTGTATTACTCCATGAAACTGTTGCTGCCGTACTGGCAGAGCGCAATACAGGAATTTATGTAGACGCAACCTTCGGCCGAGGTGGCCATAGCCGTGAATTACTGGCTCAGCTCAATACAGATGCTCAGGTTTATGCCTTCGATAAAGATCCTCAGGCTTTGGCTGTTGCTGCCGAGCTCGAGCAGCAGGACGCTCGCTTTAAAATTATTCATGCCAGTTTTGCTGATCTTAAACAGGAGCTTGAAAAAATTGGTATAACTGAAGTCGATGGGATCATGGCAGATTTAGGGGTTTCATCGCCACAACTTGACCAGGCTGAACGCGGTTTTAGCTTTATGCAAGACGGACCCTTAGATATGCGTATGGATAATTCCCAAGGCCAAACCGCAGCAGAGTGGCTGGTCAATATTGAAGAAGAGGCATTAGCCAATATTATTTATCAGTATGGGGAAGAGCGTTACAGTCGCCGCCTAGCCCGCGCAATTAAACAGGCAGGTTACATTGCAACCACTGGCCAGCTGGCTGAACTCGTGAAAGCTGCCCATCCAAAATGGGAAAAACACAAGCATCCTGCTACGCGTACCTTTCAGGCTATTCGTATTGCCATCAATAAAGAATTAGAGGATATTGAGCTGTTTCTACCACAGGCAGTCGATATTCTTAAACCACATGGACGCTTGGCGGTAATCAGTTTCCATTCACTGGAAGACCGTCTGATCAAACAGTTTATACAAAAAGAATCAAGTTTGGCCGAAGATTCAGGCTGGGGAATGCCGCAAATACAGCAGGACACTCGCCGTTTGAAGAAAATTTCACGTATTAAAGCCAGTGATGCCGAAGTTAAAGAAAACCCACGCTCACGTAGTGCTTGGTTAAGAGTAGCAGAACGCTTAGCATAGTAAGGCGCACAATGAAAAAAAAAGTTGTTGAAGAAAAAGCTGAACAACCTCTCTTGCAGAAACCGGCTCTCAAGAAAATTGTGGTTTACACAGTTCTGGTACTGCTGGTTTTTATGAGTGCGGTCATGGTGGTTTTTCAGGTTTTTCAATATCGTCATGATTACCGAGATCTGAGTTCCTATATGCGTGAAAGGGATGACCTGAACGCAGAATGGGGACGCCTGCTGATTGAACAACAGACTTTTGGTGCCACTGCCCAGATTGGAACCCGGGCAGTAACCCAGTTGCGTATGTATTCTCCGCCGGCTTCACAAACTGTGGTGATTTCCTTACCTATGACTTCTGAGCAAAAAAAATAAGGCATGCTGTATGGTAGACAAGCGAATTAAGCAAACACGAAGAAAACAGCAGTCGATTTCGGAAAAACCTACTCTTGCCTTTGATATGTGGCGCTTCTATTTAATGTGGGGCGTGGTGTTACTGTGTTTTGTCATATTGATTGCGCGTGCATTTTACGTACAAATTATTAATAAGGACTTTCTGCAAAACAAGGCCAATGCCAATATTTTAAGAACTGAGTCTTTAAAAGCCATGCGTGGAGTCATCAGCGATCGTCATGGTGTACCTCTGGCGATCAGCACGCCAATTATGAAAATTGTAATTGACCCGCGTGATTATTTTGATAATAAAAAGCTCTACGACGAGATTACAGCCGAGTTAAAAAAAGATCCGAATAACCGCAAACTCAAGCGTCAGTTACCTGATAAAAATCTTAATCTGGATGAGTTGGCCGATGCAGTCGGTATCGATCGGGCCGAATTAAAAAGAAAATTAAAGGAGCGGCCAAGATCACGTTATCTGGTTCTGAAAAAAGAAGTACCACCACAGCAGGCAGACCTGATCGTCAAGCGAGATTTTCAGGGGGTATATGCCGAGAAAAACTATAAACGCTATTATCCGCAGCCACAGCCAAATGCTCAGATTATTGGTTTGACCAATAGTGAAGGGACCGGTATTGAAGGCCTGGAAATGCAGCTTAACAAACGGCTGGCTGGTGTCGATGGTGAGCAGAAAGTTATCCGTGATAAACGCGGTAACCGGTTGAAGGTAACCGAGGTTATTAAAGAAGTTGAACCGGGTGAAAATATTACACTGAGTATTGACTCACGTTTGCAATATATTCTTTATCGTGAACTTACAGCTGCAGGCATCGCCAACAATGCCCGCTCGGCCAGCGCTATTGCAGTAGATGTTAAAACCGGTGAGATTCTGGCCATGACCAGTTGGCCCTCTTATAACCCGAATGATAAAAATGGACTGGCCAATAAAGATGCCATGCGAAACCGCGGTGCAATCGATATGTTTGAACCGGGTTCTACCATGAAGCCATTAAGTGTGGCTGCGGCGCTAGAAAGTGGTAAATATACACCAAATACCATTATTAATTTAGGCTCAGGCTCAATGCGGGTCGGTAACCATACTATTCGTGATACGCATAGTTATGGCCAGCTTAGTGTAACTGGTGTAATTATCAAGTCATCAAACGTTGGTGTGGCGAAGATGGCTTTATCTTTGCCCTATTCAACTCTTCCGACATTTTTTAAGCGAATTGGTTTCGGACAACGTTCAGCTGTGAAGTTCCCGGGTGAGAGTACAGGCCTGATTTTACCACCAAGTAAATGGAATGTTTCAGAAGTAGCCACTATGTCTTATGGTTACGGTATTAATGCCACTGTACTACAAATGGTACAGGCCTATGCCATGCTGGCAAATCATGGTGTAAAAATGCCTCTTAGCCTTTATAAGCTGGATGAACCGCCTAAAGGTGAGCAGCTTCTTGAACCTAAAATCGCTGATCAGGTACTCCTGATGATGGAACAGGTAACATTACCTGGAGGAACTGCACGTCAGGCTAATATTCCCGGTTACCGTGTTGCAGGTAAAACAGGTACGGCCCATAAACTGCGAGCTGACCGTAAGGGTTATTCGAGTAATGAGTACCGCGCTCTGTTTTCTGGTGTAGCACCAGTAAGTGATCCACGACTGGCTATTTTTGTGGTCGTAGAAAATCCGAAAGGAAAATATTATGGCGGTCTGGTGGCTGCGCCAGTATTTGCCAGGGTAATGCAGGAATCACTCCGTTTGATGAATGTGCCATTAGATAAGCCGCTCGATGTTCCACAGGAACCGTAAATCAGGTGATGCATGACAATTACATTTAATGAAATATATCCAGGTAACGCCAACGTAGAGTGGGCGAATCAGCCATTTAGCGGTTTTTGTCTGGATAGCCGTAAAGTACAGGCAGGACAGATCTTTATTGCTTTAGATAGCTTAAGTCATTCTAATAAAACTCGTATTTTTGCGGAAAATGCATTAAGCCAAGGTGCTCTTGGTATTATTTCCGAATCTGATCTCGGGGTGACCACAGCATGGGTTTGTCCCCAGGTCAGACAATGGATGGGTGGGTGGCAAAAACAGTATTTACAGGCTACCCAGCCGGTAAATTCTGCCCGAATTCTAGCTGTCACAGGGACTAATGGTAAAACCACTATTTCCCGGCTGATAGCAGAACTGATCAGCTTCCAGAAGCAGCCCTGTGCTGTAATGGGAACAACTGGTAATGGTATTTTACCGCATCTGGTCGCTTCAACACATACCACACTAGATGCGTTACAGCTACAAAATGCCCTGCATGATTTTTCCTCTCAGGGTGCGAATTTTGTTGCTCTCGAAGCCAGCTCACATGGCCTGGAGCAGGGCCGTCTGGATGGCTGCGAGATTGAAATTGCTATTTATAGTAACCTGAGTCGAGACCATCTGGATTATCATGGAACCTTGGCAGCTTATGCAGATGCCAAGGCTTTGCTGTTCAAATTTGCTACGCTGCGTAGTGCCGTAATCAATCTGGATGATGATTATGCACCAGTGATGCTGGAAACAGCACAAGCCAATCCGGCCCGACCAAAGATTTTGACCTACTCATTACAACATCCAGAAGCAGATTATCGCGTATCTGATATTCACTACAGTCTGGAAGGAGCGAAGTTTAAGCTGATCGCCCCAACAGGTGAATATGTGGTACAGAGCCCGCTTTTAGGTCAATTTAATATTGAAAACCTGGTGGCTAGTCTGATTGCAGTAGAGCAGGCCGGTTTTAAACTGAGTGATATTTTAGCAACTGTACCTCAGCTCAAGGGAGCTCCAGGCCGCATGCAGGTGATCCGTGATGTAGAGCGTTTATTTGTAGTGGATTATGCTCATACACCTGATGCTTTAACACAGGTTCTGGTTACCTTGAAACGCCATGTCCAGAATCAGCTTTGGGCCATATTCGGTTGTGGTGGTGATCGCGACCGTGGCAAACGTCCGTTGATGACTCAGGCAGCTCTTAATGATGCTGACCCGGTGATTCTCACCTCAGATAACCCGCGAACAGAAAGTCCTGAACAGATTTTTGCTGATATGAAGAATGGGGTTGATTTTGGTAACCATCATGTGCAGGAAATTCGCGACCGGCGTGAAGCAATCAAATATGCAGTGCAACAGGCACAAGCTGGCGATATTGTAGTCATTGCCGGAAAGGGTCATGAAAACTATCAGGAAATTGATGGCGTTCGTCACTGGTTTGATGACGTGGTCGAAGTGCAGTCCGCACTTGAAGTCCAACACTGCAATTTATCTCAAGCCTATTCTGCTGACTAGGAAAACTTATGCATACCTCTACAACAAGTACCGGGTCTTTGGAGCCTTGGACAGCCCAACAATTAATGGAAGCAACACAAGGCTACTGGTATCAGGAACGTTGCCCTGAGCAGCCAATCAAGCGGATTCTGACGGATTCACGGCAGGCAGAAGCTGGAGATGCTTTTCTTGCCTTAAAAGGTGAGCGTTTCGATGCACATAATTTTGTGGCTCAAGTTTTAAATAAGGGCTGCCAGGTTGCAATTGTTGAGCGTCCTCTTGACCTTGACATGATGCAGCTGGTTGTTACAGATACACGGCAGGCACTAGGAAGGCTTGGAGCCTATCGTCGTCAGCAGAATCCACAGCTTAAAGTAATTGCGCTGACGGGGAGTAGTGGTAAAACGACTACTAAAGAAATGCTGGGCAGTATTCTGTCCCGTCTTGCACCTACCTTGGTCACACGAGGCAATCTGAACAACGACTTGGGCGTGCCTATGATGTTGCTCGAGCTTACAGCTGAACATCAATATGCAGTAATGGAACTGGGCGCCAGTCATCAGGGTGAAATTGATTATACTTCACAGCTGGTCCAGCCACAGGTGGCAGGTATCATTAATGTTGGTACTGCACATTTAGGTGAATTTGGAGGCCGTGAAGGCATTTGTCGGGCTAAAACGGAAATCTATGCTCATATAGCAAAAGATGGAACCTCAGTTATTCCGGCGGCTGATGATTTTACTGACGCTATCCGTCATGCTGTTCAGACAACGCAAGTCCTGAGTTTTGGTGAAGGCGGCGATATATATGCAACAGAAATGACGCTGTTGGCTCAGTCTGCCCAATTCATGCTACATACACCACAGGGTGTGCGTGAAGTTAATTTACCTTTTGCGGGTTTACATAATGTACAGAATGCAACTGCAGCTACAGCTTTCGCGCTTGCGATTGGTATTTCTCTGGACGATATAGTTATCGGTCTCGAGCTGGCGCAAGGGGCGAAAGGGCGATTAAATTTTATTAGCCATAAACAGCATTTGTTTATTGATGATACTTATAATGCCAATCCTACATCGATGCGGGCGGCCGGAGAAGTTCTGGCACAGCAATCCGGTATCAAAGTAATGGTCACTGGCGATATTGGCGAGCTGGGTGACGCTGCAGCTGTTGAGCATTACCGTCTGGGGCGTGATCTGGTGAGCCAGGATATCAATTTTTTAATAGCAGTTGGCGAGTTTGCACCCGCTGCACTTGAAGGTGCCCGTAGCACCCAGTACGGGAAAAAAATGCAGGCCTTTCTGACTCAGGCCCAAGCACTTCCTTTTCTAATGAGTCTGGTCGAAACACATCAACCACAGTCTATGAGTTTCCTGTTTAAAGGTTCTCGTTATACCCATATGGAGACGTTGATGGCTGATTTGATGGAGAAAATTTAATGCTGTTATGGTTGTTTGAACAGCTTGCGGGCTATCATAGTTCGTTTCAGGTGGTTCGTTATTTAACATTTCGCTCTCTATTGAGTGTCCTGACGGCCCTCAGTATTGGTCTCATTCTGGGACCAGTCATGATTCGCAAGTTACAGGCACTTAAATATGGTCAAGCAGTCAGCTCTTTTGCTCCTGAAAATCATGCGAAAAAAATGGGTACACCTACTATGGGTGGGGTGTTGATTCTATTATCGATTGGTATTTCAACACTACTCTGGGCAGATTTATCTAATCCTTATGTCTGGATTGTACTGGGCGTGATGGTAATTTTTGGTGCAGTAGGCTGGGCAGATGACTGGATCAAAATCCGTTATAAAGATAATGCCGGACTACCTGCGCGCAAGAAATTCTTCTGGACATCTATTGCCTCTTTAGGTGCCGGTATTGCACTGTATTATATTGCAACCCAGCAACCTAGTGCCGTACAGACAGCTAACATGCTGGATCTGCTTATTCCATTTTTTAAAAATCTGACGATTCCATTATCCGTTATCCCATTCGGTATCGCCTTTATTGTCTTTACCTATCTGGTTATTAATGGTGCTTCAAATGCGGTTAATCTGACTGATGGTCTGGATGGTTTGGCAATTATGCCTATTGTACTGGTTGCTGCAGGACTAGGTGTATTTGCCTATCTGGCAGGTGATGTACGCTTTGCTGATTATCTGCATATTCCTTATGTAAAATATTCTTCTGAACTGGTAGTTATCTGTTCGGCCATGATTGGTGCCGGTCTGGCTTTCCTCTGGTACAACGCTCATCCTGCTCAGGTGTTTATGGGAGATGTGGGTGCTCTGGCACTGGGAGCAATGCTCGGTACAATTGCGGTCATGGTTCGTCAGGAGATTGTTTTTGCAATTATGGGCGGTGTATTTGTCATGGAAGCAATTTCCGTCTTCCTGCAAATTGGCTCGCTACGTATGCGTAACAAACGAGTTTTTCTGATGGCACCATTGCATCATCATTATGAAAAGCAGGGCTGGAAAGAAACCCAAGTAGTAATCCGCTTCTGGATTATTACAATTATGCTAGTGGTTTTGGGACTAATGACCTTAAAATTACGTTAAGCAAATCTTTTTATAAAAGTCGGCATTTGCTAATAACTGCCGGCTTTTTTTATTCTGGAGAAAATAATGAACCTGCTCATGTGTCCTGTATGTCGGGAACAACTCAAATTGATAGACAGGACATGGCGCTGCGTAAATCACCACAGTTATGATGTAGCCAAACACGGGTATGTCAATCTGCATGTGGTACAACATAAACACAGTAAAAATCCGGGTGATACGCCTGAGTCGGTTCAGGCAAGACGAGCATTCTTGGCTGATGGTTTTTATGCACCGTTACAGCAGGCAGTGGTCAAGATAATTTCCAGTCTTCGTATTGAAAACCTGCTGGACATTGGTTGTGGTGAAGGATACTACACACAGGCCATGCAGTCTGAAGTCTTGCAATGTGTAGGAGTTGATATCGCTAAAAATGCGGTACAGGTTGCTGCAAAGACCAATCGGCAGGTAACTTGGGTGGTTGGTACAGGTGCAGTTTTACCTGTAATTGACCATTCAATAGATTTATGTACCAGTTTATTTAGTCCCATTCCCCAGCAGGAGATCTTGAGGGTCTTAAAGCCAGGGGCTTATCTTATGGTAGTTACGCCAGGGCCTGAGCATCTCTACAGTATGCGTGAAGTATTATTTGAAGAAGTAAATGCTCATGAACCGGCCAAGTTTGTTGAGCAGCTGGCAGAACATTTTGAGCTGGTTGAACAGCCACTGATTGAAACCCGGCTACTGCTCAACCAAGCGCAACTCAAAAATCTGGTTGCCATGACCCCTTATGCTTATAAGGCAAAACCAGAGCGCCGCCAAAGATTAGAAGCACTGGAAAATTTTGAGACTCAAGGCAGTTTTCAGGTTTATCTGTTCAAGAAAAAAGACTGACTTTAAGAATAAAGAAGCCACCTTTATGGTGGCTTCTTTATTTAAATCATTGAACCTCTTGAATCAGATTCTCCAGTGCATCACGTTGCTGAGGTTCAGTACGTGGTTGCTGTGTTCGGGCAGGTTGATCCGGTGTATTAACTTGAGGTGGAGCTGAGCGTGAAGGAATCAGGATTTCTTCACCGGGCAAATCGGCAAAGTCATTAGTGACAGCAGCCGGAGGAGGGGCCGGACGATATAAAGGACGTGCCAGAGGAGGGGAAGCACGATCAACCTTAGGTTCTACTTGGCCGGCTGTTTCTTGTAGTCGGGGAGCTTTGGCATTTTTGTCTAGCTGTACCCAGGATGCTGGAGTACCCTTGAGCGCATTACCCATGAAGTTAATCCAAATCGGTAAAGCTGCTACCCCGCCATATTCACGACGGCCCAAAGTTGTTGGCTGGTCAAAGCCAACCCAGGCCACAGTCACTAGTTTGCCGTTAAAACCCGCAAACCACGCATCTTTAGCATCATTTGTAGTACCGGTTTTGCCTCCAATATCACCACGGCCAATTTTTAAAGCAGCGCGTCCTGTACCATGCTGGATCACATCCCGAAGAATATTGGCCATATCATAAGCTGAGCTCGATTTTAAAATGCGCTGCGCCTGACGATAATCTGATTCCGGTTCTTTCTGCTCGCTAATATTATTCTTTGATTGCTCTAAAGACTGATTAGTCACTTCAATGACTTCATCATCAGGCGTCTGTGGAGTGTCTTCTTCAGTATCATCTTTGGCATTAATGCAAGGAATACAAGCATATTCCGGGTCAGCCTCAAAAATCACTTTGCCATAGGCATCTTCAATTCGACTAATAAAATGAGGCTGGATTCGGTAGCCCCCATTAGCAAAGGTGGCATAACCGGTTGCCATCTGTACAGGTAGAACCTGTGGTGTTCCTAAAGCAATCGTATAGTTACGTGGAATCTGGTCATCACGTAAACCAAAGTCCATAAGTAACTGTCGCGCACGCTCAATTCCTACATTTTGTAGTAAACGTACAGAGACCGTATTACGTGATAAATAGAGTGCACGGCGTAAAGGAATCATTCCCAGATATCGACCATCCGAGTTTCTGGGTGTCCATTTGCCGATCGTAATCGGACTGTCATTTACCATCGTATAGGGGGTCATTCCACGCTCTAAAGCCAGAGCATAAATAAAAGGTTTAATTGTGGAGCCAGGTTGACGCCAGCCTTGTAAGGCCCGGTTAAACTTGGACTGATAAAAACTGTAGCCCCCTACAACTGCTTCAATCGCTCCATTATTTGGATTAATTGCGATCAGCTGGCCCTGTACTTTTGGTAACTGGACCAGTGCCCATGAAGTTTTACTTTCATTCGGGCGCAACCGGATAATATCTTTAACTTTCACAATCTGAGAGGCACGACTTGGCGCTCCCCCTACACTGTTAGCATTGCGGTAAGGCCTTGCCCAAGACATGCCAGACCATGGTACTGTCACTGTAGAACCATCCTGCATCAGTGCTTCAAATGAGTTGGAATTGACCTTGACTACCTGTGCAGGGTAAGTATTTGCAAATGCCCGAAATTTGTTTAAAGGCTCATCATGTGCCTCGGCCCCGCGCCAGCCATGGCGACGGTCATAATCTTCCAGACCATTCTGGACTGCCTGTTCAGCATAGGCCTGACGTTTACTGTCAATGGTGGTGTACACTTTATAGCCTGAATCAATGGCCAGATCACCAAAGCGTTCTACCAGTTCAGAGCGAACCATCTCACCTACATAGGGAAAGCGGTTACTGATTCCACGATCAGGCATGTCCAAGTTGATCGGCTCAGCCACGGCAGCCTGATATTGTGACTGGCTGATATATCCAAGCTGAAACATACGGCCCAGAATCCAGTTGCGACGTTCCAATGCCCGTTCAGGGTTAGCAACCGGATTATATTTTGATGGAGCTTTAGGCAGGCCGGCCAGCATTGCCATTTGTGCTAGACTTAGCTCATCCAGACTTTTATTATAATAAATTTTGGCAGCTGCGGCGATACCATAGGCATTTTTACCCAAGAAAATCTTATTGACATATAAGGTCAGAATTTCTTCTTTACTCAGGTTTTGCTCGATTTTTCGTGCCAGAAAAATCTCTGTCAATTTACGTTTTAAGGTGCGCTCTGGGCTTAAATAATAGTTCTTGGCCACCTGCATAGTAATAGTTGAACCGCCAGTCTGCACGTCAGATCCGGTAACACTCTCTGTAACAGCACGCCCCAAGCCTTTAAAGCTGATGCCACTATGCTCAAAAAATGAGGAGTCTTCTGCGGCAAGAAAAGCATGAATAAAGGCTGGCGGAATCTGTTTATATTCAACCGGTACAGACAATTTTCCACCGTACTCAGCCACCAGCTCGTTATCGGCAGTATAGACCTGTAACGGCTTAAGTAAAGGTGCTTTTTTGAGCGAACTCATCTCAGGCAGTGAAGGGGCAATATAAAGATAAATACCATAAAACCCCATTGGTATTGAGACTAGAATGATAATTAAAATAGAAAAAAAGGGGTGAACACGGCCTGAACTGGATAGCTTTTTCATAACAAGTAAGTTTTAATAAGAGCTAATGGCAAACTAATTGATGGTCAGTATAGCCGTTAGATAAACGGATTGTTAGATTAGATATTGTATCCGTGCAAAATTATACGCTGACTATTAGTTCGTTATTTTTTTTGGGGATAAAAAAATAATAGGAAAGCATTGTGCTCAGGTTATATCGTAAACCAAATAAAGGATTAGTCGGAATAGATGTAAGTTCTACTTCGGTTAAATTGTTAGAGCTCTCTGTAAAAGGTGGCAGATACTGGGTTGAAAGTTACGGGCTTTATCCGCTTTCCGATGGAAGTGTCGTTGAAAAAAATATTCTGAATCCTGAAGCGGTTGCCGATGCTTTAGAGCGCGTAATTGACATCGCTAACCCTCAGGCGGCTAATGCGGCTTTTGCAGTACCTACTTCGGCGGTGATCAATAAAGTCATCGAAATGGATGCAGACATGAACGATGATGAACGCGAAGTTCAGATCCGTATGGATGCAGAGCAATATATTCCTTTTCCTTTAGATGAAGTCAGTCTTGATTTCGAAGTGTTGCCAGATATATTGGCAAATCCTGATCGAGTAAATGTACTGCTGGTGGCAACCCGTACTGAAAATGTAGATGCACGTGTCGAAGTGCTAGAAATGGCAGGTCTGTCCGCGAAAATTGCTGATGTAGAAAGTTATGCGCTAGAACGTGCGTTTAAAGTATTCGCTGATACATTGCCTATAGGGGTGAATACCGTAGGTATTCTAGATATCGGCCACACCATGACAACTTTGTCTGTCATGCAGCATGGCAAGATTATCTATACTCGCGAGCAGGTTTTTGGTGGCAAGCAGCTGACTCAAGACATCCAGAATCGTTATGGCCTTTCCTATGAAGAAGCTGGCCGGGCCAAAAAAGAGCGTAATTTGCCAGATGATTATGATATTGAAATACTCGAGCCTTTCTTAGAGGCCTTAGTGCAACAGGCTGCTCGTTCTTTACAGTTTTTTTTCTCGTCTTCACAGTTTAATGAGATTGATCATATTTTATTGGCGGGTGGAAATGCCAACATACCGGGACTGGCCAAACTACTCCAACAAAAGCTGGGCTACCGGGTAACAATTGCCAATCCATTTTTACAGATGGGCTTTGCGCCGCAGGTTGATGTACAAAAAGTTGAAAAAGATGCATCTTCACTCATGGTGGCTTGTGGTTTGGCGCTGAGGAGTTTTGATTAATGACAACAATTAACCTGCTCCCTTGGCGTGATGAGCTAAGGGAACAACGGAAAAAGCAATTTATTATTATTTGTATTGGGGTGGCATTACTAGGTTTAGCCGGAGTGGTACTGACCTGGATGTACTATGACCGCAAGCTGGATGATCAGGAACAAGCTAATCAACTGATTATCAGTACTAACCAGAACCTGGATATACAGCTTAAATCTCTAGATGGCCTGCAAGAACAGCGTGATGCCATTATTGAGCGCATGAACCTGATTCAGGGCTTACAGGGTAAACGTCCGGTTACTGTTCGTTTGGTGGATGAGCTGGCACGTGTAATCCCAGCCAATATGTATCTGACCAAATTTGCACGGACTGGTGATAAATTTACTCTCGAAGGGAAGGCAGAAAGCCCGAACACTGTAGCTGAGCTTTTGCGTGGACTAGAAGCTTCACCTTGGTATCGTAATGCCTTTATGAACTCATTCCTTGCCGCGGAAGAAAAGAAAGAGCAGACCCCAACTTCGCTGATACCCCGACCAGAAGAAAACTATGGCAGTTTTGTTGTAACTGTGGACGCAGGTGAGATTGCTGCTGATAGTCCGCCATCGGCTGATCCCAATGCACCAACCAATACAGCAGCAACGGGTCCTGCAGCGGGAGCAGCACAATGAGTCGTGAAGAATTTGATGATTTAAACCAGGAAGATGTT
The DNA here is from genome assembly GCF_002434085.1 of Acinetobacter sp. UBA6571. NCBI lineage: Bacteria > Pseudomonadati > Pseudomonadota > Gammaproteobacteria > Moraxellales > Moraxellaceae > Acinetobacter > Acinetobacter sp. UBA6571. The sequence continues at coordinate 122,942 of NZ_DJJJ01000035.1, forward strand.
AAACCTGCTAAAAGAAAAATGACGCTAGAAGCCTTCCTGCAACAGTTTAATACGCTGGATACACATAATTACGGCAGCTGGCCTTTTTCAGTCAAACTGACCTGCTGGATATTTCTGTTCCTGCTGGTTTGTGCAATTGGCTATTTCTTAGCAATTCGCCCCAAACTTGAAGCTATTTCTAATGCGCAGGCACAAGAACAGAATTTGTTAAACGAGTTTCGTGAAAAGGACTCCAAACTGCGTAACTTGCAGCAATACCAGGCACAACTACAGGAAATGGAAGCGAATTTTAATGAGCAACTGGAACAGTTGCCTAAAGAAACCGAGATTCCTGGACTGGTTGAAGATATTAACGTTGCAGGAGTAAGTTCTGGCCTGAAATTTAAAAATATTCGTCTGGAAAGTGAAATTCGGCAGGAGTTCTTTATTGAACAGCCAATTGATATTCAGGCAACAGGTGATTATCATGCCTTTGGTTCTTTTGTGAGCACTATTGCGGCGCTTCCACGAATTGTAACCCTGCATGACTTTGAAATTACCAGTACACAGGCGCAGAACTCAGACATTCCAGAAGTAAATTATGCGGTGAAAGCTAAAACATACCGATATGTCGGTAATAATGAGCAGCCAAATACTACGAATACCCCAGCAGGAGGGCAGCCACAATGACTTGGAATAAGATCATTTTAGGCCTGTGCTGCGGCATGATTCTGGTAGGCTGTGATTCACGTATAGATGCAGTAAATGAAGAGATGGCAGTCATTCGTAACCAGCCACCTCTACCGATTGAACCGGCACCAGTGTTCAGTCCTGTACCTACATTTGCTTATGCAGCACATCAGTTCAGAAGTCCATTTTTACCTAGCTCGCTTGCAGCTGAGTTAAAAGTTATGGCCGGAAAGCGGGTTTATCCGAATTTTTCACGCCAACCCCAACCTCTTGAGAGCTATGCCCTTGAATCTTTAAATATGAAAGGCAGTATGCGTAATTCAAGAGGGCAGATTATTGCACTAATCCAGACGCCCGATGGCCAGATTGAACAAGTGCAGCGCGGGAACTATATGGGTATGCATCATGGGCGTATTGTTCAGATTACACCTACCCAGATTGACCTGGTTGAGATCATCCCGGATGGGCGAGAAGGCTATGTGGAACGTCCCCGCAGTCTAGTACTGATTGGGCCACAGCCTTAAGGATGAAAGGAATAAAAATGAAAAAGAGTTTTCAAGAATTTTTGATGGGGGATGGCAACAGCATGATTCATTTATATCGTCAATTTGCGATGGGAGCAGTTGCTGCAGCAATGATGCAGGTAGCAAGTGCAGCGGTCAATATTACCAATATTGTACCTATGCAGATTCCGGGACAAGGGACAGAAATTCGAGTCATGTTTAATGGATTGCCACCCCAGCCCCAGGCTTATCAGCTTGAACAGCCTTCGCGACTGATCTTAGACTTTGATCAGGCCAAGCAAAATCTTAAACAGCCTAGTATTCCGGTTGCTACCAATGAAGCAAGCGCAATTCATGTGGCCTCTGATGAACAACGTTCCCGAATTATTGTAAGTTTAAAAGATGCAGGTGCCTTTACTACCCGTGTAGAAGGTAATACTTTTATTTTAAAGATTAATCCGGTAACAGGCGCGCCTACAGTATTGCCACAGCCAGTTGCTGTAGCACAGCAGCCTGCTCAGGGTATCTCGAACATTGGTTTCCAGCGTGGAAGTCAGGGCGAGGGACAGGTTTTAATTGATTTTCTGAACCCGAATACTCCTGCTGATGTACAGCAGCAGGGAAGTAAAGTCATAGTTAGGATGCTGGGAAATAAAATCCCTTCCCATCTAATCCGCCGCTTGAATATGAATGATTTTGCCACGCCGGTCTCGACTGTTGATGCCTATAATGAAGGCGGTAATGGTATTATTACTATTCAATCAACTGGCAGTTATGAATATATGGCGTACCAGACTGAGAACCGCTTAACAGTCAGTTTAAAGCGCCCGGAAGAAAAGAGTACGGTCAAAACCCGTTCTGCACCTAATTATAGTGGTAAAAAGGTTTCACTCGACTTTCAGGATATTGAAGTTCGTCGGGTATTACAGTTGTTAGCAGATTTCACTGGTATCAACCTGGTTGCAGCCGACTCTGTTCAGGGAAATATTACGTTGCGCCTGAAAGATGTACCATGGGACCAGGCTTTAGACATTATTTTAAAAACCAAAAACCTAGATAAACGTCGTAATGGTGATATAATCTGGATTGCTCCGGTTGCAGAGCTGATTAAAGCAGAAGAGGAAGAGGCTAAGGCGATTGCGCAAAGTACCAGACTTATGCCTTTACAAACTGAATATATCCAGCTGAATTATGCAAAAGCTGTCGATATCGAAAAACTGATTACCCAAGGCAGAAATAGTGGTAATGGTAGTGCTAACGGTGCTTCAAACAATACGGAAGCACTGGGTGATAGCGTAGGGAGCCTGCTGAGTCCAAGAGGAACCATTTCAATAGACCCACGTACTAATACCTTAATCATTAATGATACTGCTCAGAAACTTGACCAGATCCGCCGTATGATTGATCTTCTGGATGTAGCGGTAAAACAGGTGATGGTTGAAGCCCGTATTGTCAGGGCTAGTACTGACTTCACCAAAGAAATGGGCGTGAAGTGGGGAATTCTTTCACAGGGTATTACCCGTAATAACAGCCTGCTAGTCGGCGGCAGTGAAACTACCTTATGGAATCTGCGTGATCCTGATGACGATGGTAAATACACCATAGAGCGTCCACAAAACTTGAATGTGGATTTAGGCGTTACAGCATCGGGTGCAAGCCGTATTGCCTTCGGTTTAATTAGTCTTTCTGATTTTATGCTGGATCTCGAATTGTCAGCCTTGCAGGCTGATGGTTATGGTGAAGTCATTTCTACGCCGAAAGTACTAACAGCTGACAAACAGCAGGCCCGAGTTGCTTCTGGTACCCAAATTCCCTACCAGTCTTCAGAGGGCGGTGGCGCCAATGCAGTCTCTACCACTGAATTTGTGGATGCCACTTTAAGTCTGAATGTAACACCAAGTATTACCCCTGATGGTAAAATCCAGATGTTGCTGAACATTACCAGCGATACTCCGGGGAACCCGACACCAACCGGACAGATTGCGATTAACAAGAATGAAATTAATACTAATGTGCTGGTTAACAATGGTGAAACTGTAGTCCTTGGCGGTATTTTTGAACAGGAAACTAGGAATACGCAAACGAAAGTACCTGTTCTCGGAGACCTGCCGGGTGTAGGCCGTTTATTCCGCCGTGATGCTAAAAGTGATAACAAGCGTGAGTTACTGATTTTTGTTACACCACGAATTGTTAATGACAGTGCGACTGGAAATCATTAATATATTTTTAATTCAAGTAATTCAATAGGTGACTCCTTGCCAAGCAAAGAGTTTGACACCCTGCCAAATATCTATTTGGTAGGGCCGATGGGAGCTGGAAAAACCACTGTGGGGCGACATCTGGCAGAGTTACTGGGCCGGGAATTTCTGGACAGTGATCATGAACTGGAGCGTAAAACAGGAGCAAATATCCCCTGGATTTTTGAAAAAGAGGGAGAAGCTGGTTTTCGGAGTCGGGAGACCGCCGTTATTGACCAGCTAACACTTCGGCAAAAGCTGGTGCTAGCTACAGGTGGTGGGGCTGTAACGCAGGCGCCTAATCGTGAATTCCTCAAGCAGCGCGGCATCGTAGTATATCTCTATACACCAGTAGAAATTCAGCTTCAACGTACCTATCGTGATAAAAACCGGCCATTATTACAAGTAGAAAACCCGGAACAGAAGCTTCGAGACCTGTTGGCTGCCCGTGACCCGCTCTACCGGGAAGTGGCACATTATATTATCGAGACCAATCAAGGGGCAGCACGAGATCTAGCCCAAAAAATCTTGAAGATTATTAGCTCTGAAGAGTTACACTCCGCACCATGATTACGGGTTCCAGACTGTATGCAAACCTTATATGTTGAATTAGGCGATCGCCGTTATCCTATTTTTATTGGTAGTGATCTGAGTCCTCAGACTTTGCTTGAACCTTATATTCTGGGCAAGCAGGTTATGATTGTAACCAATACTACCCTCGAAAAACTTTACTTGAACCATTATGTAAGTGCGGTTAAATCTCTGGATAAAGTAGTCGCTACGTGTGTATTGCCCGACGGTGAACAGTATAAAAATATCCAGCATCTTAATTTGATTTTCGATGCACTTCTGCAAGCTGGCTTTAACCGGGACTGTACCGTTCTGGCGCTTGGAGGTGGTGTAATTGGAGATATGGCCGGATTTGCATCTGCCAGCTTTCAGCGTGGAGTTTATTTTATTCAGGTGCCAACGACCTTGCTTTCGCAAGTGGATTCCAGTGTCGGGGGGAAAACAGGAATTAATCACCCGCTGGGTAAAAATATGATTGGTGCTTTCCAGCAGCCACAGGTAGTTATGGCAGACATGTCACAGTTAAAGACTTTACCTGACCGTGAGTTATCGGCTGGTCTTGCTGAAGTAATCAAATATGCCTTACTGGGAGACCGTGATTTTCTGGAATGGCTAGAGCAGCATATGGATCAGCTGGTTGCTCGTGATCCTGAGCTTCTGGCCGAAGCAGTGTATCGCTCCTGTGCGCATAAAGCCCGTATTGTGGCGCGTGATGAAAAAGAGCAAGGCGATCGTGCGTTATTAAATCTTGGCCATACTTTTGGTCATGCGATTGAATCTTATCTGGGCTATGGAGTGTGGTTGCATGGAGAGGCAGTTGCCACCGGTATGGTCATGGCAGCAGATTTGTCTCAACGTATGGGCTGGATTTCAGCAGACGACTTGCAACGTACAAAAAATATTATTCAACGTGCAAATTTACCGATAGTATGTCCGCACATTCCGCTTGAGCAGTTTCTGGAATATATGGCACATGATAAAAAAGTTCTGAATGGACAACTGCGTCTGGTCCTCCTGAAACAGTTGGGACAAGCTATAATTACCAGAGAATTTGACTTAAAGCTGATGAAGCAGGCAATTCTTGCAAATCAACAAGGAGCATAGGCAAAATATGGCAGCAGTTCGTATGCAACGGGACAATATTCAGCGGTATATCTGGCTGATGAGCGGATTGCTGTGCCTGTTACTTGCTTTTATCTTTTGGCTGATGACAGATAAAGAGCAATTGGTCGAAGTGAAAAAAACGCCTGAGAGTGAAGCCCAAACTCAGATCCAGCCTGAGAAGGTTGGTTCAATGACCCATCTTGGTGCATTACTGGAAGAAGTTCGGCCACTTGAACTGACTACTCGAATAGTGGCTTCAGGCATTCATGAGCCTGAGTTTCGTGGTACTAAATTTATGCTGGAGAATAAGAAACTCTGGACCAACGAACTATTTCGCTCTTCTGAAGAAGATATTATTAAAAGCTTTCTGAAGAAACAGCCTCAACGTAATAATTTTATTTATTTCCGACTCAGTGGCGAAGAACAGACAGAACAGTATGTGCTGGCTTATGGCAAGTATAAGACAGCTCAGGAAGCTGAGCAGGCATTGGATCAATTAAATCTTGTACTTCCACCTTCGCTTAAGCCACATACACAAAAGTTTGAAGATTATGCAGCTTTTGTAAATGATTTAGGTTCAGAAGAGATGAGCGGAAGTGCAAAAGTACGTGAAATTGTCTTGAAACCGGCTGCCTTACCTAAAATTGATGAGAGCTTACTTAGCCGACCAAACCCGGCAGCTACTACAGCGCAAACCAATAATGCGCCTTCTACTGTAAAAACGACAATTACCCGAAGAGATCAAGAGGGTAATGTAGTTGATGTACAGCGTTCACAATCTAATATTCCTGTTTCGCAGCCATCACGTGCTGGTACCTCAGCTGATGCCTCTAGACCTGTTGAAAATGAAATTAGTGATCCTTTTAATTAATATTAAAATTCAGGACCTGTATAAAACTCTTCGCAATGATGCAAAATAGAGCATATTTTTTATATTTAAAATAATTTTGCACCATATTGGGTCGTAAATTGGTCTTAAAAATAAACTTACTATGCTTTTAAGTAGCTTAGATTTATGTTTTTTAAGTGATTAGTAATATTTTTAAAAGTTGGCATCTTTTTTGCTTTATTAAAAGGCTATTTGAATCTGATTTATCCGGTTGACACCAAAACTGCTCAGTTAAACTGCTAGATACTTCTCTTGCATGCTTTAAAAGAGTTCGTAAAAAGAAAAACAGGAGCCCTAACCATATACCTTCCTTACAGAGTAAGCGTATATTTAGGCCGGTGACTGAGCTTTTTACATCTGCTGCTGGTTAAGAGAGCAAATTGCAAATTATAGAGAGAAAAATTGTTTGATGCCCATTAGGGGCCATGTTAAGAAGGGTACGCTATGCACATGCCATCGCCTAATACTGTAGCTCCCGCTCAAGGTTTATATCAACCCGATGAGTTTAAAGATAACTGTGGTTTTGGCCTGATCGCCCACATGCAGGGTGAAGCCAGCCATCATTTGGTCGAGACTGCAATTCATAGTTTAAGTTGCATGACTCACCGTGGCGGTATTGCTGCAGATGGTAAAACCGGTGATGGTTGTGGCTTGTTACTGGCGATGCCTAAACAGTTTTTCCGTGAAGAAGCACAAAAACTTGGCGTCAACCTGACTGAAATATTTGCTGCCGGAACCGTATTTCTAAATACTGATCCAGCCTTAGCTCACCATGCTAAACAGATTTTAAATAAAGAAATAGAAGCAGAAGGCTTAAAAGTTGCAACTTGGCGCGTAGTCCCAACAAAAACTGAAGTGTTGGGTGAAATTGCTTTGCGTTCTCTACCTGCTTTTGAACAGATTTTAGTGAACTGCCCGATGGGAGTTACTGAAGTCGAGTTTAACCGCAAGCTTTTCTTGGCACGTCGTCGTGCCGAACAGCAGGTCAATGATCCACTGTTCTATGTTACCACGCTGGCTACTACTGTCATTAGCTATAAAGGTCTGATGATGCCAGAAGCGATTGCAGATTTTTATACGGATCTGGCCGATGAGCGCCTACATTCACATATCGTGGTGTTCCATCAGCGTTTCTCGACTAATACGCTGCCGCGTTGGCCACTGGCTCAACCATTCCGCTATCTGGCACATAATGGTGAAATTAATACCATTACAGCTAACCGTAACTGGGCAATGGCGCGCACACCAAAATTTGAAAATCCGCTATTACCCGGCTTGACTGAGATGACGCCAATTGTGAACCGTACCGGTTCAGATTCATCAAGTTTAGATAATATGCTAGAAATTCTGGTGGGTGGTGGTATGGATCTGTTCCGTGCTTTGCGTATGTTGGTTCCACCAGCATGGCAAAATGTGGAAACACTCGATGCAGACTTGCGCGCATTTTATGAATTTAATTCTAAGCATATGGAAGCTTGGGATGGTCCTGCAGGTCTGGTTATTCAGGATGGCCGCCATGCGATCTGTATGCTAGACCGTAACGGACTGCGTCCGGCTCGTTGGGTAATTACCAAAAATGGCTATATTACCTTGGCATCAGAAATTGGGGTGTGGGGTTATGAGCCAGAAGATGTAATTTCTAAAGGTCGTGTTGGTCCTGGACAGATCCTCGTGATCGATACCCTGACCGGTAAGTTGCTGGACACTCAGGATGTCAACAAGCACTTGAAAAATATGCGTCCTTATCGTGCCTGGTTGCGTGACCATGCTATCCGGTTGCAAGGCAGTCCGGAGCTTGAAGAGCACCTGTGTGAAAAAGGCCTGAAAAATGAGCAGTTAAAAGCTGCACAAAAAATGTTCATGGTCAGCTTTGAAGAGCGGGACCAGCTATTGCGTCCGATTGCTGAAAGTGGACAGGAAGCTGTCGGCTCAATGGGTGATGATACTCCTATGGCCGTCTTGTCACGCCAGGTTCGTCATGTATCTGATTATTTCCGTCAGCAGTTTGCGCAGGTGACCAATCCACCAATTGATCCTTTGCGTGAATCAATCGTGATGTCATTGGAAACCTGTCTGGGTCGTGAACAGAATGTATTTGAGCAGGGACCAGAACATGCAGACCGTCTGATTATTTCAAGTCCAGTATTGTCTAACTCAAAAATGCATCAGATCCGTACATTGGGTCGCACAGGTTATGAGATTGCCGAGATTGACCTGAACTATGTTGCAGAAGAAGGTTTACAGGCTGCAATCGCGCGGATCTGTGCCGAGTCTGCTCAGGCCATTCGTGATGGTAAAACTATTCTGGTCTTATCGGACAAAAAGATTCGTGAAGGCTATCTGCCGGCAAATGCGGTCATGGTAACAGGTGCTGTCCATCATTACCTGATTCAGGCTGGCTTGCGTACCGATGCCAATATTGTGGTCGAAAGCGGCTTTGCACGTGATCCACATCAATTTGCAGTACTGTTAGGTTTTGGTGCAACAGCTATTTACCCTTATCTTGCTTATGATGTCATCAATGATCTGATTGCCAAAGGCGAACTGCTGGGTGATCCGATTCATGCGCAAGCAAACTTCCGTAAAGGTATTGAAAAAGGCCTGCTGAAAGTCCTGTCAAAAATGGGCATTTCTACCGTTGCATCTTATCGTGGCGGTCAGCTGTTTGAAGCTGTGGGTTTATCAAGTGAAGTGGTAGATACTTGCTTCGTTGGTGTACCAAGCCGTATTCAGGGCGCTACTTTTGTTGACCTTGAAAATGATCAGAAGAAACTGGCTGACTTAGCCTGGAAAGCGCGTAAGCCGATTGATCAGGGTGGTATGCTAAAATTCGTATTCGGTAAGGAATATCATGCCTTTAATCCGGATGTGATTAATGCGTTGCATAAAGCTGTGCGCTCTGGCCAGTATCAGGACTTTAAAGAATATGCACAGCTGGTTAATCAGCGTCCAATTGCCACTATTCGTGATCTATTTAAGCTGAAAACAGATAATCCGATCGCATTGGATCAGGTTGAGTCTGTAGAGTCGATTCTTCCACGTTTTGATTCTGCGGGGATGTCATTGGGTGCGTTATCTCCAGAAGCGCATGAGGCAATTGCTGTAGCAATGAATACCATTGGTGGTCGTTCAAATTCTGGTGAAGGTGGTGAAGATCCGGCACGTTACGGTACCATTCGTAACTCAAAAATCAAGCAGATTGCTTCTGGACGTTTTGGTGTAACACCTGCTTATCTGACCTCGGCAGAAGTTTTGCAGATTAAGGTAGCTCAAGGGGCGAAACCGGGTGAAGGCGGACAGCTACCAGGTGGTAAGGTCAATAGTCTGATTGCACGCTTACGTTACTCGGTACCAGGCGTTACCCTGATTTCTCCTCCACCGCATCATGATATTTATTCAATTGAAGATTTGTCTCAGCTGATTTTTGATTTGAAACAGGTTAACCCACAGGCTATGGTTTCAGTCAAACTGGTGTCTGAGCCAGGGGTGGGAACTATTGCAGCGGGTGTAGCCAAAGCATATGCGGACTTTATTACCATCTCTGGTTATGATGGTGGTACAGCAGCCTCACCATTATCATCAATTCATCATGCTGGCTCTCCATGGGAGCTGGGACTGGCAGAAGCGCATCAGGCCCTGCGTGTAAATGATTTGCGTGGCAAGGTGCGGGTACAGACTGATGGCGGCCTGAAGACCGGTCTGGATGTTATTAAAGCTGCAATTCTGGGTGCGGAAAGTTTCGGTTTTGGTTCTACACCAATGATTGCATTAGGCTGTAAATATCTGCGGATCTGCCACTTGAATAACTGTGCAACCGGTGTTGCAACTCAGCAGGACCATCTGCGTCATGAGCACTACATTGGTGAGCCAGAAATGCTAATTAATTTCTTCCATTTTATTGCGGAAGAAACTCGTGAATGGCTGGCTGCGCTTGGGGTCGCTTCACTCAAAGATCTGATTGGCCGTGTAGACCTGCTTGAAGTATTGCCTGGTGAAACTGACAAACATGCCCATCTGGATTTAAGTGCATTACTGACTTCACATCCGGCAGCAGAAGGCAAGGCGCAGTACTGTGAGGTGCAGGGCAATGAGCCATTTGATAAAGGTCTGCTGGCTGAACGTATGGTTGAAGAGATGCTACCAGCAATTGAAGCAGGAACTATAGGGACCTTTAACTATAAAGTAGTGAACTGTGACCGTTCGATTGGAGCACGTATCTCTGGTGAGATTGCCCGTCGCTATGGAAACCTCAGTATGGAAGCCCATCCAGTAGTCATGAACCTGAATGGTACAGCAGGTCAGTCACTAGGGGTGTGGAATGCGGGTGGTCTGCATATTCGCCTTGAAGGTGATGCCAATGACTACGTTGGTAAAGGCATGGCGGGTGGCCGGATTTCGATCTTCCCGCCAAAAGGTTCTCCGTTCCAGACTCAGAATACCGCAATTATTGGTAACACCTGCCTATATGGTGCAACTGGTGGTAAACTGTTCGCGGCTGGTACAGCTGGCGAGCGTTTTGCGGTACGTAACTCTGGTGCCTTTGCAGTAATTGAAGGCGCAGGTGATCACTGCTGTGAATATATGACTGGTGGCGTGGTCACTGTCCTGGGTAAAGTTGGACATAACTTTGGCGCGGGCATGACCGGTGGTTTTGCTTATGTGCTTGACCTCGACAATGATTTTGTTGACCACTATAACCATGAGTTAATTGATCTAAACCGTATTTCGACTGAAGCGATGGAAGATCATAAAGAGTTTCTGCTGCGAATTATTGATGAGCACATTGCCGAGACAGGTAGTGCCTGGGCCTACAAGATCCGCAATGAGTTTGATTACTACAGCCGTAAATTCTGGCTGGTGAAACCAAAAGCGGCGAATCTGTTGACGTTGTTAAAAACGACTCAGGCTGATCCTCAATAATTCCACGACTGCAAATAAACAGGCAGGTACAGACTCCTGAACACGGAGCTGTGCCCACCTACGGAGAGAGACATGGCAGAACGCCTCAATAATGACTTTCAATTTCTGGATGTAGCACGTCAGGATCCAGAAAAAAAAGATATTGCTGTCCGCAAAGCAGAGTTTGTGGAGATTTATAAACCGTTTAGTCAGGATGTTGCATCTAACCAGACTCATCGCTGTTTAGGCTGTGGTAATCCATACTGTGAATGGAAGTGTCCGGTACATAACTATATTCCAAACTGGTTAAAACTGATCGCTGAAGGTCGCGTATTCCAGGCGGCGGAACTGTGCCATCAGACCAATACCCTGCCAGAAGTCTGTGGACGTGTTTGTCCGCAAGACCGTTTATGTGAAGGTGCATGTACCCTAAATGACGGATTTGGTGCTGTAACTATTGGTAATGCTGAAAAATATATTAATGATACCGCCTTTGCACTGGGCTGGCGTCCAGATATGTCTAATGTCCAGTGGACCAGCAAAAAAGTTGCTATTATCGGTGCTGGACCGGCGGGTCTTGGCTGTGCAGATATTCTGGTCCGTAATGGGGTAAAACCGGTAGTTTTTGATAAACGCCCGGAAATCGGTGGCCTGCTGACATTTGGTATTCCTGAATTTAAGATGGAAAAAGATGTCATGAAACGCCGCCGTGAAATCTTCACCGGTATGGGGATTGAATTCCGTCTGAACACTGAAATTGGTACAGATATCACGATCGATCAGCTACTGAATGACTTTGATGCAGTGTTCATGGGAATGGGGACTTATACCTACATGAAAGGTGGCTTTGCAGGTGAGGAATATGAAGGTGTATATGATGCTCTTGATTTCCTGATTGCCAATGTTAACCGTTGTCAGGGCTGGGAAAAAGATCCATCTGAATACATTAGTATGGAAGGAAAAAAGGTGATTGTCCTAGGTGGTGGTGATACTGCCATGGACTGTAACCGTACATCAATCCGGCAGGGCGCAGCAGAAGTAACCTGTGCTTATCGCCGTGATGAAGCCAACATGCCAGGTTCACGTCGTGAAGTACAAAATGCCCGTGAAGAAGGGGTGAACTTCCTGTTTAACCGCCAGCCTGTCGAGATTGTAGGTGAAAATGGTAAGGTGACAGGTGTTAAAGTGGTGACGACTCAACTGGGTGAACCTGATAGTCGCGGTCGTCGTAGCCCAGAGCCAATACCGGGTTCGGAAGAGATATTACCCGCAGATGCCGTGTTGCTTGCTTTTGGTTTCCGTGCTAGCCCTGCTGACTGGTTTAAGGATGTCAATATTGGACTGGATGGTTCAGGTCGTGTAGTTGCTCCAGAACTTCAAACATACAAATTCCAGACATCGAACCCGAAAATCTTTGCAGGTGGTGATATGGTTCGTGGCTCTGATCTGGTAGTCACTGCAATCTGGGAAGGCCGCCAAGCTGCTGAGGGTATTCTGGACTACCTGGACGTTTAAGTTATTATTTTAATGTATCACCTCGGGCCAGTCTTGGGGTGATTTTTATATGTCTGGTTTTTTGATTAATCGGAAAACTAGAAGAAATATTTATAATAAATCATATTATAAGTATTTGTATTTAAATAATTAAAATAAATATTTGGTCTTAAGGTAACTGTCTTAATAATTTTTCAAGCCCGCTATGTTATGAGTCATAGGTACTACATATTTTCATTATAAATATTCTTTTCAATGCATAAAAGGTCTTGTATGCCATCTATTTAATTTATCAATTTGATAGTTTTGGCTAACTAAAGCAAGCAGTTTAGCCATGTGCGTTATAGTTTTCTAAACTCATACTAATGGTATCTCCGTTAGGCAGCCATTGTGATGAATGATTTAATGACAGCAAATCCACTGTACCGGAATCGGCCAAAGGCAACAGGAATTACTGTACGTAAGTTAGACTTCAATCCAGAAAAAATTTCGCGTTATTATTTTGCTCGCTCACCTTTGATGTCACATTTTCTCACAGCGTTGTCTTCTACCTTTCCGGTAGGTGAACAGTTTTTTGTACATAGTGTCCGGAATGTACGGGATCAGATTACAGATCCGGTTTTACAAACACAGATTGCTGCTTTTATTGGACAGGAGGCTATGCACTCCAAGGCCCATACTGAATTTAATCAGGCTTGGCGTAAAGATGACTATCAGCTGGATAATTTTCAGGCATGGCTGGAACGCCAGAATAAACATGTGCGCAATTTACCGCCCAAGGTACAGCTCGCGATTACCAGTGCTTTTGAGCATTTTACAGCTTTACTTGGTGGATATATCCTCAAACATCCTGAGGTATTAAGTACACTGGATGAGGATGCCATGAAGCTTTGGGTATGGCATGCCATTGAAGAGATTGAACACCGCTCTGTTGCATTTGATGTTTATCAGCAGTTATATGCTGACCAGCGCTTGCGTCGTCGCGTGATGAAACGGGTAACTGGCGGGTTTTTTAGTCTCGCAGTCTACTCAACCGGACGTTTATTCATGCAGGATAAATGGAAAAGCCTCCCTCAAATTAAGGGTAATCTATTTGGTGCTTATCTGCTGGTTAAAATGCTGGTTCAGCTGTTTCCAGAATATTTGTCATATTATAAAAAAGACTTTCATCCTGAACAGAATGATTATTCTATTGAACTCGAATACTGGAAAAAGCATCTGGCACAAGATTATCAGATGACCGACTTTCAGTATTAACTCTCAGTTTAATATTGAAAGAATAGTAGGGTTTTATCTATCGTCTCTTATAAATTTTTACTAATAATTTTAATAAATTAAAGCTTTTTCAGGCTTTCCCAGCCTGTTCCTTCCTTGAGTTTCCTTGCTCATCTTTAAAATAAAGCAACACAAATAGCTTAAATTATATTTACAATGACTTTAAATGAACAAATACAAATAAATATTAGAGGATAGCTGCATGAAAATGCTGAGTAAAAGCCTAATCGCTCTCATTCTGGCCAGTACATTAAGCCTTTCAGGCTGTGGTTATAACACTTTACAGGTGAAAGATGAGGCAGTAACTGCTGCTTGGTCTGAAGTACAAAACCAGTACCAGCGCCGCGCTGATCTTGTACCGAATCTGGTCAATGTTGTTAAAGGCTATGCCAAACACGAAGAACAGGTACTCACTGAAGTAACTCAAGCGCGTGCCAATGTGGCCGGGCTAAAAGTAGATCGTGAAGTACTGGAAGATCCTGAATTATTTCAACGCTATCAGCAGGCGCAAAGCCAGTTGACCGGTGCGTTATCACGCCTGATTGCAGTTTCAGAAAATTACCCTGACCTGAAAGCAAATGAACAGTTTCGTGATTTACAGGTCCAGCTTGAAGGTACCGAGAACCGTATTGCTGTAGCACGTAACCGCTACATTAGCAGCGTGCAGGACTTTAACTCTTATGCCCGTCAGTTCCCGCAGGTTATGACAGCAAAAGTCATTGGTATGGAACCTAAACCAAACTTTACTGCTGAAGCTGGTGCACAAAAAGCTCCAACCGTATCTTTTGAATAAGCTTAAAAAGGGGGATGATAATGCAGAATAAATTTGCAGCTCAAGCGACCATCCCTTTTTGTATTATACGGCTGTGTTTGCTTAGTGTAGTCCTGCTAGGCGGTCAAGCAGTTTGGAGTGAACCTGTAGAAAATGACACAACTGAAGCTGTGGTGTTAGGTAAGGTTTTACAAAACCAGCAACAGGCCAGCCATACCGCGACAGACCCCGTATCTACGACTGCACGAACTAAAACACCTGAAGTTAATAATGATATGGCGGAAGGTGAGTCTATTCGTGGGTTACCGACTTTAAATCAACCAGTAGTAGATCAGGCGGGACTTCTTACTGCTGCTGAAAAGCAGGCAATTGACCAGAAAATTTTAAATCTTTATCAGCAGGGTAAGGCACAGGTTGGAATAATTATTGTACCCACTACAGGACAAGAAGATATTTTTGACTTTGCTATGCGTGCCGCAAACCAGTGGAAACTGGGTTCAGCCGAACAGGATAATGGACTGTTAATGGCTATCGCAGTAAATGACCATCGCATTCAAATTCTTTCAGGATATGGTCTTGAGGGCGTATTACCTGATATTGTGCTGAGTCGGATTATCCGTAATCAGATTACACCCTTTTTTAAACAGGGGCAGTATGTACAGGGAATTAATGCCGGTTTAAATGAGATTGAGCGTATTTTAAACCTTGATCCCGAAATTGCACAGCGGGCGGCCGAGCAGCTGAAATTACAACAAGAACAGGCACTGCATGAGCAGCAAGCCAAAGAGCGCACCTTTAACATGGGGCTGTTTATTTTAATTGCCGGTATTTTCGGCTCATTTATTGTCGGTAATCGTTTAAGTGCTTCCACTGCTGGTGTAGCTGCAGTTGCTGCAGGTCTGGTAAATGGTGCAGGTGTAGTTACCAGTTTATTACTGGGTTTTGGGATTTTCTTTTTACTGATTACTTCAATTGCCCAGACCATACTACATCTTTTTATTGCTTCACGTGGTGGAGGCGGTAGTGGCAGAGGCGGATTTGGTGGCGGTGGCTTTAGTGGTGGAGGCGGTGGCTTTGGCGGAGGAGGAGCATCAGGCTCATGGTAACTAAAACAGATACGACAGAGATTGTCACACAGCCAAAATTAGAAGAGAAAACTTCCCATAGTTTAAAGCGCTGGTTTAAACACTTCTTTTATATGCCAGCCAGCAAGCGGTATTTCAGTCGTGAAGACCAGAATGCGATTGCCCAAGCAGTACAACAAGCTGAACAGGGACATGTTGGTGAAATTCAGGTAGTGATTGAAGGTCATATTCCCTGTCAGCAGGCTTATAGTCAAGATACCTATTTGCGCGCCCGGCAGCTTTTTGCAGAGTTAGGCGTATGGGATACCGAATATAATAGTGGCGTTCTTTTATATCTGAACCTGTGTGAGCGTACTGTTGAGATTGTAATTGATCGTGGCATAAAACAGGCTACTGAGCAACATACCTGGAATGAAATCTGTCAGCAGATTACTGCCGGTTTAAAACAGCAGCAGTACCGTGAGGCAGTGGTAGAAGGTGTATCAAGTATTGGACAGGTTTTAAACAGTTTTTATGTGAACCAGGTCATTGATGATGATAATGAAATAGAAAACCGTCCTATTATATTAAATTAATGAGACGTATTTTTAGACTGATAGTGACATTTTTTGTCAATTTATGACAATTAAATTAGAGATAGATTAAAGTAAAAAATTTTATTTATATAAGTGACTGTTCTTGTAGCAAAAATAATTATAATATGCCTTGGCACAGTTAGTGCTATATATAAATTAGCTGTACAGCTATATAAAAAACACATGTGGTGGAGAATGTTATGAATACACAAAAAGGTTTTACCTTAATCGAACTCATGATCGTGGTTGCGATCATTGGTATTTTGGCAGCAATTGCGATTCCGCAATACCAGAATTATATTGCTAAATCTCAAGTAAGTCGTGCAGTTGCCGAGTTAGGAGCAATTAAAACAGCGTATGAAACTTGTTTAAATGATGGAAAAACAGCTGTGGGTGCTTGTAACCTAGGTTGGACAGGTTCTAATATTCTTAGTCTTACTGCTCCTGCTACTTCTACAGCAGGTACAGCTGTAACAGCGGCTGTGACAAATACTGCTGCTTTAAGCTCTACTGGTACAATTTCTGGTACATTTGCTGGTAGTGCTGCAGCAGCTCTGAAAGATACTACAGCTAAAACTGTTACATGGACACGTAGTGATTTAGGTACATGGACATGTACAACTACAGCAGATGCTAAATATCAACCAGCTGGTTGTACTACTGCCACCCCATAATGAATTGAATTAAAAAAAATAGCCTTGCAATAAGGCTATTTTTTTATAATATGAAAAAATAAAAATTTATATCTGACTCTGAATATAGTTCTCAATTCCCACACTTTGAATTAAATCCTGCTGGGTTTCTAACCAGTCCCAATACTCTTCTTCAGATTCTAGAATTTCTTGTACCATATCACGGGTTACATAATCCATAAGCTGTTCAGATAACAACACAGCTTTTTGTAAGGCTTCAATATTCTCTTTTACCTTACGCACATCACAAGAGAGAACCTCTTCAGTATGCTGGCCAATATACAGCTTGCCAAGGTGCTGCAAATTCGGCAGTCCTTCTAAAAATAAAATCCGTTCAATGACTTTATCGGCATGCTTCATCTGGTGAATAGACTCTTTGTACTCGGTTGAACCCAGCTTTTCAATCCCCCAATCATTGAACATACGGGAATGTAAAAAGTACTGGTTAATAGCGGTCAGTTGATGATAAAGCACTTGGTTGAGCTGATTGATTACATCACGATTGCCTTTCATTGTAAGTTCTCCATAAACAATTTCTGCCTTATGAAAGATATAAGGCAATCTATAGAGTTATCTTAGCGAACCCATCCATAAATGGCGAGTAATTTATAGAACAGCAAATGAAAATCGCAATCAGAAACACAGCAGCTTTTATGGTAGAGAATAAAAACCCGCTTGGAATCACAAGCGGGGAGGAGAAGATGATCGATTGATCATGAGAGAGTTCTTGCATACATCTTTTAATTCTCTTCACAAGAAACTTGAAGCTGAACCTTAATTTATGCAAGAAGAATCTTTATTGTCATTATATTTCGGGGCTTAAGCTGCTACAGAAATACGTGCTGCAATTTCGGACAGTTCATCACTAATAATACTACGTGCTTCTGGAGCACAGCGACCACAGCAAGTTCCTAGGTCAAGTAAATCACGAATTTCACGATAGCTTTCTGCACCATTGGCGACAGCATCTTTGATATCTTGATCAGTAATTCCACGGCACAGGCAAACGTACATATCGGCGCTAACCACAGTAATATAAACGGGATAAGTGATATTATTGATAATTATTATCGTTTGTCAATGGAATTCATTTAAAAAGGCTATTTTTTTAATTGGCTTTTTGAATAAAAAATATCACCTGAGCGGAAATCTGGGTATTACATAGATTACCGCACAAAGTGATTCATGATTTAGATTTGATTATTTAAGATTAAAGATCTGATAAATTTTATAAATTATTGATTAATAATAACGATACCGTCCATCTCAACCAGAGCTCCTTTAGGTAGGCTTGCTACACCTAAAGCAGCACGCGCCGGATAGGGCTGAGCAAAATATTCACCCATAATCTGGTTAACCAGCTGGAAATGGGAAAGATCAGTCAAATAAATATTGAGTTTGGCAATATCAGCCAATGTGCCGCCAGCAGCTTCACACACAGCTTTTAAATTATCAAAGACGCGGCGAACCTGTGCTTCGATGCCATCGACCAGCTCCATACTGTAAGGGTCTAAACCAATCTGACCAGACAGGTAAAGTGTTTCACCAACTAAAATAGCCTGAGAGTAGGTACCAATAGCAGCTGGAGCATTTTCAGTATGAATCACTTGGCGGGACATCGATTTCTCCTTGATTTTTAACCTGTCTGATCATAAACCATGCCAGGCAGTGACAAAAGTACTAATCGATATAACTGATCAACTTGATTTAACTGGCATTCTGGACCAAAGCAACTGGCATAGATAAACGGCTAATACGTGGAAAACCAAAATGCATGCGTAAATCGCGAATGATTTGGGCAATCTGACGACGGTTATTGACTACGATGTTGACATAAGTCCGGTCATCCTGCGAGTGAACCATTTCCACTCCGGTCTTGGCTTTACGACATTGATAGATCAAGTCAGAAATCTGCTCGTCATCCATTGCCATGTCGATACACAGATAAGCAGTGAAACTGACTTCTTCCTCACTTTCTGAATTCCAGTGTAGCGGCATAATCGTTTCTGGATGCAGATGCTGTTCATGCATTAAATTATTACAGCGGGCCCGATGTACAATTAAGCCACGGCGTGACAGATGGCCCTGAATCGGATCACCCAAGACCGGGTTGCAACAGTGCGCATATTTCACATCTACGCCATCTGTGCCCTGAATCAGGCGTTGTGAATTATATTCTTCATCAGCCTGTTCCTGAGCATAAAGATGATTAGCAACCAGTTGTGGTAGCAGATCGCCTACAGCGATTTGTTCAAACAGACTTTCTTTATGCTCAATGTGGCGCCATTGCAAAAGATCAACCCAATCAGCATCAGACAAATCTTTTATTGAGCGATTGAACATCTTCAATGCCCGATTCAAAGCTTGCTGACCTACTAAACGCTGCTCATCAATATCCTGATCTTTTAAAATATTCTGTAAGGCACGACGTGCTTTTTGTGTGTTGATAAAGCTGAGCCAGTCTGGATTTGGAGTTGCCAATACATCTGTAATAATCTCAACCACCTGTCCACTGACCAGAGGCGTAGAAAGCGGCCGTATTTCTCCATTGATTTTGGCACCAACGGCATGGTTACCTAAAAACAGGCTGGCTGCATAGGCAAAATCAACTACGGTAGCACCTTGAGGAAGTTCATGCAGATGACCGTGTGGGGTATAAACCCAGATTTTTTCCTGATGCAGATAATCCAGCAAATCATTAAAAGTGGTTTTGGCACATTCGCCATCAATCAGCGTATTCAGATTTTGCATAGAAGCCTGAATAGCCGAGCGGCAAGCTTGTGGTGCACTTTCACCTAATACTACGCCAAAGCGCGCGGCCTTACGCATCAGTTCAGTCTGAATGGTTAAAGACAAGGTAGTCTGTTCGCCCTTAAGTTTCATCAGAAGCGATTGATTACCACCGGGCAGGGGACGACGGATATGGTCTTCAAACTGTAAAACCTGAAAATTCTGCTCTAAAGCCTCAACCAGGCGATCACAGTCAGCAATACTTTGCAAAATAATCTCGAATGCATGGCTATGGGTTAGCTCTTGCAGATTCATCTCATTTTTAACAAAATGTCGTAATAGTTCAATATTGTTATCTTTCTTCTTAATTCGCCCTTCAAGATGATAAGCTTTTAACAGCTCTCCAAGCTTCTGTTCCCATATTGCCTGAAACTGGCAACGTTTTGGCTTGGTCTGTTTGAGTGCTTCCTGAACATTATCAAACATATCAAGGTCAAGATTCTGATAACACAAATGCTCGAGGTTATCAGCCATCTCGTTCATACCCACAATACGCGCCATAGGTACAAAAATATCAAAGGTTTCTTGGGCAATACGCGCACGCTTGTCAGGGCGTAAGGCATCCAGTGTAGTCATATTATGGTAGCGGTCAGCCAGTTTAATAATAATGACACGCGGATCTTGTAAAGTGGCCTGCAAAATTTTGCGGAAAGACGCAGCCTTATTATATTGTTTGTCACTGGAATGCGTTAGCTTGGTAACACCATCTACTAGCTCGGCAACTACAGGACCAAATTTTTCTTTAATATCTTCTTTCGAAAAATCGGTATCTTCTACCACGTCGTGCATCAAGGCAGCCATCAGTGTTTCACTGTCAAGACGCATATGCGCCAGAATACAGGTCACAGCAATCGGATGCAGTATATAGGGCTCGCCACTTTTACGGGTAATGCCGGTGTGTGCAAGATCAGCAAAATCACAGGCCGCAAGTACACGCTCGACGTCGTCTGGACTTAAATACGCATCGATAATCATTTTGAGCTGTAATCTGGCTTGGCTGACCTCTTCGCCTGGCATAAATCACCCTTTACTGATAGTTTTCAGTTAAATTTAACAATCTTCTAATGAAAATCATATTGCTTCACTTGTCAATTTTTTACAGGCAAAAAATAGCAATTTTTTTCAATCAGACCTATTGTTTTTGCCGATTTTTAAAACATTCAATTCCCTTGGAATAAAAAGGCCTAGTATTGAACTAGGCCTTTTTAGAGAAGCTTGGTCTTATTGAAAAGAGAAACCTTCAAGATTCAAATTATTCGCAGACAGGGCTAAGTCAAGGCTAGAAGTCTGGTAATCCTGATCACGCTGTTTCAGGATGTCTTTAGAAACGTGACCAGCTGCAATTTCACGTAAAGCAACTACAGTCGGTTTGTCATTGTCCCATTCAACAGTAGGCTCAATGCCTTGTCGTGCAAGTTGACGCGCGCGCTTGCTTGCCACTAGTACAAGCTCAAAGCGGTTGTCTACATGGTCTAAACAATCTTCAACGGTTACGCGTGCCATAAGAGTTCTCTTTTATTTCGATATAAAATCTGGGCTAGACTGTACAGTATAAAATGCTTTTAGGCTTGACTCAAGTTTATTCACTTACCGGGCTGATGAGTTTTTCGATCAGGCCTTGATGACGATTAGCTTGCTGGACCATGGTAAGGCGGTTAGCATTGATTACAGACTCAAGATCGTGCAAGGCTTTATTGAAATCATCATTAATAATTAAATAATCAAAATTGACATACTGCTGCATGTCTTCAACCGCACAGCTCAGGCGGTGTTCAATTACCTCAACGCTGTCAGTACCGCGGTTAGATAAACGCTGACGCAAGTCAAACTGACTTGGCGGTAGAATAAAAATCTGTCTGGAATCAGGAAAAATCTTGCGAACCTGCTCGGCACCTTGCCAGTCAATCTCAAGTAAAACATCATGTCCTTTAGCCAGCTGTTCTTTTACAGTGGTCTGTGATGTCCCATAATAATTACCAAAAACTTCTGCATATTCTACAAAACCGCCCTCTTCAACTTGGGCCAGAAATTCTTCTTTACTGGTAAAATGATAGTGTACACCGTTCAGCTCGCCGGGACGCTGACCACGAGTCGTATGGGAAACAGATACATGCAAATTGCTGACACGTTCAAGAAGGGCTTTAACAAGAGATGTTTTGCCTGTTCCTGACGCAGCAGAAACGACAAACAATAGACCCGACATGATATTTTTCCTGATATGATAAAATATCTTCTCTATTTTAGAGCAGAGCGCGCCTAAACTAAATAGTTGAGCTGAAATAGTTGGCGAGTTCTGACAAAAATATTCAGCCGTTTAAGTGAACATTGAGGATCTTATGGAAATTGTATTGGCCAATCCACGCGGGTTCTGTGCAGGTGTAGATCGAGCCATTGCGATCGTCAACCGTGCACTTGAATGCTTTAACCCGCCCATTTATGTTCGTCATGAGGTGGTACATAACAAATTTGTAGTAGATGATCTGCGGCAGCGTGGTGCCATTTTTGTTGATGAACTGGATGAAGTACCAGACGATAATATTGTTATTTTTAGTGCTCATGGAGTTTCCAAGGCAGTCCAGCTGGAAGCTGAACGTCGTGGTCTGAAAGTATTTGATGCAACTTGTCCCTTGGTGACTAAAGTTCATATTGAGGTAACCAAGTATGCACGTGAAGGTATAGAAGCAATTCTGATCGGGCATCAAGGTCATCCGGAAGTTGAAGGAACCATGGGGCAGTACGATAAAAGCCAAGGTGGTGATATTTATCTGGTTGAAGATGAACAGGATGTTGAGGCCTTAATTGTGCGTAATCCTGAAAAAGTTGCTTTTGTTACCCAGACGACCTTATCTATTGATGATACGGCTAAAGTGATTGATGCATTGCGTAAGAAATTTCCTCATATTCAGGGACCACGCAAAGATGATATTTGTTATGCCACACAGAACCGCCAAGATGCAGTGCGTGATCTCTCGAAGCAATGTGATGTTGTACTAGTAGTAGGTTCCCCCAATTCTTCTAATTCTAACCGATTACGTGAACTGGCAGAACGTATGGGTAAGACAGCCTATTTGGTAGATAATGCTGATCAGCTAGAACATGGCTGGTTTAGACAAACTACCAAAATTGGTGTAACCGCTGGAGCATCTGCGCCAGAAATTTTAATTAAACAGGTAATTCAGCGCTTACAAGACTGGGGAGCCCAAGCACCGCAGGAACTTTCAGGCTGCGAAGAAAATATTACTTTTAGCCTGCCTAAAGAATTGAGAATTCCTGTAACGCAGGCTTAAATATAAATTTTTATTAGCTTTTAGATTTTTAAAACAGATAGTTGTTAAATAACGGTTATCTGTTTTTTTATACCCTTTATCTGTTCTGTATATGTTCTGTTAATGTAAACTGTATTATTTAAGACACGTCAAAATTTTGACAGGAGGCGATCATGCAACTCAAGCGCGGTTTTACGTTGGTTGAATTGATGGTCACTATTGCGGTAGTTGCTATTATTACAACTATAGCTATCCCTTCCTTTCAAAATATGATTTTAAGACAAAATTTAAATAAGAGCACACGAGAGCTGGTGTCAGTATTAAATAATGCACGTGCTCAGGCTGCCTTACAGCGTAGAGATGTAAAAGTAGTTCTGGAAACTGAAATTAATAATGCCGGTGTGGCACCAGATACATCAGTCTTATTTCACTGGATGCCCTCTGGACAGGCTGTTTTGAAAGCAGGCTCTCCAACAACTATTACTTTCCAATTAAATGGTTTAGTTAAAGACTCGGCAGGAAATACAAGTTTTGTAATCTGTGATCAGATAAATAATGCCAAACTGTCAAGAACAGTAAGCATTTCCAAAATGGGGGTTATCCAACAGCCGGTAGAAGGGAACTGTTCATGAATAATTATCAAAAAGGGATTGGTCTAGTTGAAATTATGGTGGCATTACTGATTTTGGCTATTGGAATTTTGGGTTTTATTGCTCTGCAATACAGAGCACTAGAAGCTACTTCAGAAGGTTCATATAGAATTCAGGCTATCAATTTGGCTCGAGATCTGGCTGAAAGAATACGAATAAACCGTGATGCTTTTTCAACCTATCAACAGCAGGTTCAGCTTCCATTAAATCAAAAAGCCTTTAAAACAAACTGTTTTTCTAACAACTGTTCAGCTGTAGATTTGGCAGATTTTGATGTTGCTCAGGTGGCTAATCGGGCAGCTTCATTTGGTATGACCATTAATATTATGAACTGTCAGGGAAATAATAATAATCGTAATTGCATTTATGTTGCATGGGGTGATTCTAGTGCAACTGATGGGACCGGAACAGGTGATTGTACAAATGGTACGGCCTATAACCCGGCATCGACCTGCATTATTATGGAGGCATATTAGAAATGTTGAAATATAGGGCAGGTTTCACCTTAATTGAACTGATGATTGCTTTAGCATTAGGGCTTGTCATTACAGCTGCTGCGATTATGCTGTTTATTACAGGCCAAAGAAGTTATTCGATGCAGCAAGGCGTAGCGGATCTACAAGATAATGCAAATTTTGGTTTAAATTATATTGTCAGAGATATTCGGTTGGCGAATTTAAATAGCACACGGGCTGATATAAATGACCAGGTCTCTTTTGGAGGAATTGTTTTAACATCTGCTATTAATGCGCAAAAAGATGCCTCTGTACCTCCGTTACCTTTAAGTAATCTCTCCAGCACTATTACAGGCAATACTGCCGCAGTCTCTCTACTTTCTAGAAGTAGCGGGACTGGAATGTCGGCGGGAACAGCACCAGCATGGACAGGTATATCTAATGTTAATGAGGCAGGTACAGCATTATTAAGTGATCAGTTGGTCATTCAGTATAGACCAGTGGAAATAGGTGGCTTTGATTGTGAAGGACAGGAAATCACCTCTACAGATATATATATTGTCCAGCGCTACTTCTTGAGGGCCGACACTAATGTATCAGCAAATGAGCCTAACCAAGCTCTAGCATTAGCTTGTGATGCTGGTTTTTACCCGGTTACAGGTAGTCCTACTGCTATTACCAATTATGGTGATGCAGGGGAAATTATTATGAAACGTGTAGATTATTTCAGAGTTCTACTTGGTATACAAAATGGGGATAACTACCGCTATATCTCTATTGCAGACTATATGGCAATGGCTTCACCCCGACCTCGTATTTTATCTCTCCAGCTTGGAATTTTGACCCGTTCAAGTCAATCCACCGGAACAAATGGTAATGCTGGAAATAACACAACATTTACCGTATTAGATAAGAATATAGTCGTGAAATCATCTACAACCACTAATAATTATATACGGCAGGTTGTATCTCAAACAGTTGCGTTAAGAAACGGTTTTGGAGAGCGTGGCCTATGAGAGCTCGGCAGAGAGGTGCAACTTTAATCGTTGTACTTGTTTTACTTGTTGCTATCACGATTATAGGTACATTGGCCATACGCCAAAGTATGGTTGCACTCAATATTGCAACTAATGGACAGGCCCAGCAGCTTTTAATGCAAAACTCGGATTCTGTATTTTTCAATACTGAGGATGCAAATAACCTCATTCAAAGTCTTGGTACAAATGGAATGTTTGGGTATATCAGTAATGATATTAATAAAGATGTAGAACTGGTTTTTTGTTACCGTGGAGACCAAGCCAGTTTCTTTGATCTTAATCGGGCTAGCCTAATCGAATGGGAACGTGGCAAAACTGCGCCTACAAATAATAAATTAGGTCTGGACGGTTATTGTGATGTATCTGCTACCGATACAAACTTTTTTACCAGTGGACGGCGGGCGGTCATAACCCAAGTTGCGGTGAAGTTTCCATCCTCCAGTAATTCAGAAATTTTAAGTGACCTGCCGGAAGGGGGAGACCCTGAGCTTAATAAAACGCAAAAGATAAAAAGAGTAAGTATTTATGCAGTTTCACTTATGCCCACTCTCTCTACACGGACTGATGCTGAAATAAATACCTGTTTAAACTCTAGAATGAATCAGGTCACAATACCAAATGATATAGCAGCAAGCATTCCCGCAAATGCTGCAGTAAGGCAGAGCGTAACTTCTTGTTTATCCAGTATAAATGTACCATTTACCACACTTGTCACTGATTACACGATTGAGCAGAGCTTTAAATAATTGGGGATTGATATGAAATTGACTAAAAAGATTAAGCAAATAAAAGAATATCATGAACAAGTTATTGCAATAGTTATAGCAATATTGTCTACCACTTTAGTAGCCAGCAGTGTAACTCGTGCCAGTGATATTGACATCTATCAGCAAGCAAGGTCGGGTGATATCACTCTTATGCTGATGTTAGATATTTCAGGAAGTATGGATACGCGTTCAATAAGTGAAGACTATGGCATTAGCAATTCATGCGGTACGGATACTGCCCCAGGCGGTTATTCTCGTAGCTATTGCTCGATTAGTGCCAATAGTGCCTCAGCATTAGTAAAAGATCCGGATGCTGGCTGTACTTTAATTGGCTCTACTTACCGTTGTTATGATCGAATTTCAAGATTAAAAGATGGTGTTTTTGATTTATTACAGGGTAATGCATCAAAAGGAATTGTCCGGCTCGGTGATGAAAAAATTATTGGCCTGTCAACTTTAGGAGTCTATACCAATACTTATTATAATACTGGACGCATACTAGTACCTGCTCGTGCTTTAGGTACACTGGTCGGAAGCCAGACACAACGAGATACTTTGCTAAGCTACGTCCGTGGGCTCAGTGCCTCAACTAATACCCCCACTGCTCGTTCATATGCAGAAACAGTATCTTATTTAATGGGAACTACTACTGCTTCCAGACAGCTTCGTGTTTCTAATATGCCTTACTTTAGAACTTATACTTATTTAGAACTCACTTGGGGCGGATATGTACAAAGAGTGCAAAACCAAAAATGTAATCTATGGAATTCTACATATACCAGTTGTGCAAGTAATGGATGGGTAGATACAAATGAGACTATTCCTGTAGGGAGTGCAGTTACTGCTTTAAATTGTACTTTTAGCGCAAATGGGAATTTCAGGACTGGTATTTGTTATAATTATACAGGTATAGTTAGTGCATCAAACAGTAATAGCGGCTTTAGCTATTCACTTGATCCAACTAAAAATAATGAAAAAACTTTATATGTTTCTCCCTCATCATTAACTCAGACAGAAGAAATCAAGCAATGTAGCGGACAGGGTGTATATGTATTAACAGATGGTGAACCAACCCAAGATACGGGTTCATTACCTTTAATGCAGGCAGCATTAGGTTCAAAGGGACAAAGTTTTAGTTGTGATGACAGTGGCAGTTGGGACTGTTTAAATAAGCTCGCATTAACCTTATTAAACCCTGACAGTAACCCTGCAAATCTGAAATTTAAAACAGCTGTAGTCGGTTTTGGTAAGAGTTTTAACGATGTACCTTCTTATAGTAAAAACCTAACTCAGGAAGAAAATATTGCGAATTTGGGAACTATTAATACTAATGTAAAAAGAGCTGCATATTGGGGGATTATTGGTGAAGGCGGCTGGTACTCTGGTTCAAGTTCGCAAGACGTCGTAAATAGTGTGAATGCATTTATTAATAGTTTATCAACAGATATTCCAGCTGTTACTACTGGCTCACCAACTATTCCAAGAGACGCTCTTAACCCTTCTCAGTTACAAAATTATGCTTACTATCCTCAGTTTCAGCCAACACCTGATAAAAGTTATCAGCTCTGGGCAGGTAATTTAAAAAAATATAAAGTTGATTCAACCGGTAAACTGGTGGATAAAAATGGTAATCCGATTGTTAATGAGCTAGGCCGTATTATAGACAATTATGATTTATGGGCACCTGGCGTAAATGAAGGTCTAAAAGATGCAGACGAAACTACTTATGGAAGTAGAAAATTTGCACTGATGGGTGGTGTTAAGTCTCAGCTTTTATTAAAAACCACTACAGCAAATACGGCTAACCGTAAATTACTTACTAATCGTATTGCTACGGGTACAGGAACTTCTGCTACATTTACAGGTAGCAATACCAGTTTAAGAGCGGTAGACTTAAATTATTTGACTGATACTACGTATAGAAATGACCCAAACCGAGGCTATTTAATCTCTCTGTTAGGATACGCAGTAGATGCAACCCAGCCGAATACTATTACCAGTACAACTTTAGCAAATGCAGATGAACTTCGTCAGGTAGGCGCAGTAATGCATTCTTCTCCATTATTGATTACTAATAAAGGTAAACTGACATATACCAATAATACTCTAGGTTCAACCAATCGAGAGGACTATGTATTATTCGGTACTACCCAAGGCTTACTTCATGTAGTAGATGCTACTACAGGAAAAGAAAAATTTGCTTTTGTGCCTAACGAAATGGTGGAAAATCAAAAAGAAGCTTTTCTTAAAAACACTACAACTAATGGTACTACCAATAAACTATTTTACGGAATTGATGGACCATGGACTGCTTATACTGAATATGTTCCTGACTCATCTGGTAACTTGACAGTAAATACCGGAAAGGCTTCTCAACAGGGTAAACAGTATGTATATGGTGGCTTACGTATGGGAGGTAGAAGCTACTATGCTTTAGATCTTCGAGATATTAATAATCCTAAGCTTCAATTTCATATTGATCCTGCCACTCAGAAGGTCTATTACAACGGCAGTAGTACTACATTTAGCCAACTGGGTTTTATGGGGCAAAGCTGGTCAAAACCAACAGTGACTTGGGTGAACTGGGGCGGTACACGCAAGATGGTCATGTTTGTAGGTGGGGGATATGATGCTGGTGGTGTAGATGGAGATGCACGTGATTCGAATGGTGTAAAAGGTATTTATAGTGGTTTTGAAAGCGATACTTATAACCAGTCGAATAGCCGTGGTGCTGGTGTTTATATGTTTGATGCGATTAATGGAAATTTATTGTGGTGGGCCAGCAAAAATGCTACTCAAAGTAGTGCTACCACCACAAGTGGAGTTATTGGATTAAGAGATGATAACCTCAAATATAGTGTTGTTAGCGAAATTAGAACGATAGACCGTGATGCTGATGGTTTAGCCGATCATTTGTATTTTGGTGATTTGGGAGGCCAGGTATTCCGTATTGATATCAATAATCAAGCTAGTACAATCGGTTCTTTTGCAAAAACTCCTAGACGATTATTAAACCTTAATGCAGCAGAGAAAAGTCCCCGTTTTTATGACCCTCCAGCCTTCTCTGTATATAATTATAATGGTACAAAATTTGCTGTGATTTCAATTGGTAGTGGAAACCGTAGTCAGCCTCTGAAAGACTATACAGTAGGCAGTCTAGGTTATGATTATGATGCAATTTATAATATTTATGATAAAGATATAGGCCGAAAAGATTTGTATACCACGAATACTTTTAATACAGAAAATATTACGACTGTACCCACAGTAACAAATAATTTAAAAGAAATTACTGATGCAACGCGCAACAATAATACAACATTGGTGGCGCCTTATAGCACAAACGGCTGGTTCTATCGCTTTAAATCACAGAAATTGCAAAGTGAAAAAGTTATGGGGACGCCTGTAGCAATGAACTATAAGCTTTATGTCTCTACCTTTGATAGTAGTAAAGATGGTTTATCTGGTGACTGTGGCGCAGGCGTAAAAGGAGAGAGCTTTATTAGTGGCTTTTGTTTACCTTATGGCCAGTGTGCTATGGGAACTGTGAATAGATGGAATTTAGGTGCGGGAATCCAGACAGTTACGATTGGTGATCAATGTGTAGGAGCCAGCTGTGGTAGCACGGGCGGAGGTGGTCCTGGCGGAGGCGGCGGTGGAAGCGGTGGAGGCAGTGGAGGCGGAAATAATAATCCTGCTAAAAACTCCTGTATTGCTACAGGTGGCCGTATACTTATATTACCAAGTGGAAATGGGCCTGAAGAAGAAACTCAAATCTGTCTGGTACCGCAGCGCTGGTATGAAAAATTTAGATAGAGAATAAGTGATGCAGAAGAAATCCTTGAGGTTTGTAAAAGGTTTTACACTTGTTGAGCTTATGGTTGTAGTTGCAATTGTGGCAATCTTCGCAGCAGTTGCTCTACCAAGTTATCAAGAGTATACACGTCGCGCTGTCGCATCTGAGGCCCAACAGGAAATACAACGTCTTGCCACCCAGCTGGAAAGAAATAGAGCCAGAAACTTTAATTATAAAGGTTTTTCTACTACGCCAGATCCTGTGGTTATACCAGTCGGTGCCACAGATGCTGCTATAAAGTATACTATTACAGTCCGTGATGGAGCAGACCCTTCTTTGGCTCTTACTAATATTGGAGCAGCTGGCCAGAGCTGGGCTATACGTGCAGTATCAAATGACAGTAAAAACTATAATTTTTTGCAAACAAGCACCGGGTTGAAATGTAAAAATAAAGCAGCAAATTTAGTCACTTTTACTACATGTGGAACAGAAGTAACAGGAAGTGAAGCATGGTAAATAAAATAAAAGGCTTTTCTCTTATTGAGCTTATGATCGTGGTAGCTATAATAGCGATCTTGGCCGCTATAGCTTATCCCTCATACCAAGAGTATATAAGAAAAACTAAAAGGGTTGAAACTCAAAGCGAAATGTTGGCAATAGGGAATTTATTACAGCGCTATAAAATTGCTAACTTTACTTTTTTAAAATCAGATGGTACGCCTATTTCTCTAGCAGACTTAGGTCGAAGCTCAGTAAGTCCTGAAGAAGGGCAAGCTCTTTATAATCTGGCTTTATCAAATGTAACAGCGGGGACATGGACCTTAACAGCTATACCTATAAGCGATACCACCCAGTTTGGTGATGGTCACTTGGTTCTAAATCATCGCGGAGAAAAATGCTGGACTAAAGGAAGTGATAAAGGAGGAAGTGCTTGTGTTCCTTCTATCACTTCCAACTGGGACGGCCGCTAACTTAAATTCAAAATTGCGGATAAATAATTTTTAATCTTTCATTCAGGGTAAACTTCGCGTAAAATATTGCCCTCTATGAAAGGGGTTTGAAACGTATCGATGGTCGGTACAGGGATAATCCGTAAAAACTATAAGGTTCTATCATGGTTGTTATTCGTCTTGCACGCGGTGGTGCTAAAAAACGTCCGTTCTATCAAATCATTGTGACTGATAGCCGTAATGCACGTGACGGTCGTTTCATCGAACGTATCGGTTTCTTCAACCCTACAGCTCAAGGTAAAGCAGAAAAACTTCGTTTAGATGCTGACCGTTTTGCTCACTGGGTTTCTCAAGGTGCTCAACCTTCTGAACGTGTTGCTTCTTTGGCTGCTCAAGCTAAAAAAGCTGCAACTGCTGCTTAATTTCAGGTAGTAGTTAGCCCATGACACCAACACAGAATGTTCCCGAAGATCGTATTCAGATTGGACAGTTACGTTCAGCATATGGATTAAATGGGTGGCTCTGGGTCTATTCCAATACAGAACCCATGAGTAATATATTTGACTATCTGCCTTGGTACATTGAAACCAAAGCAGGTTGGCAAATAGTTGATGTAAAACGTTGGAAACCACATGGTAAAGGCCTGGTTGTAAGCTTAAAAGGTGTGAGTGATCGTACTGCAGCAGACAATCTGGTTGGCGCAAATATCTGGATTTCAAAATCGCAACTGCCACAACCAGGTGTGGATGAGTATTACTGGTCAGATTTAAAAGGACTCACTGTGCTGGGTCTGAATGAAGAAGAGCAGGAAGTTAATCTCGGACAAATTCATGAGCTGTTTGAAACAGGTGCCAATGACGTGATGGTGGTACGCGCGACCACTGACAGTGTTGACGGCGAAGAGCGAATGATTCCATGGCATAAAGATGTGGTACAGCGGGTTGATCTCGAAACTGGTCGTATTTACGTGAATTGGGGCGTAGATTTTTAATTCTGTTTAGGATTAACGCAGCAGGAAAATAGAGGAGTCTGTGATGTTTTTTGCAGTCATTACGCTTTTTCCTGAAATATTTGAAGCGATTACAAGTTTTGGGATTAGCGGGCGTGCAGCAAAACGTGATTTAATGCAAATTCATTGTATTAATCCACGCGAATTTGCTGAAGGGAATTACAAACGGGTGGATGAACGTCCATTTGGTGGAGGTCCCGGTATGGTGATGATGGCTGAGCCTCTGGCAAAAGCAATTCATCATGCCAAAGAGCTTGCTGTGCAGTCAGGTGCAGTTCATGTTCCTGTGGTATATATGTCGCCACAGGGAAAAACCCTAAATGAGACTGCGGTACAGGACTTCGTTCAATATGACGGACTGATTGTACTGTGTGGCCGTTATGAAGGGGTTGATGAACGTCTGATCCAGAAATATGTTGATCAGGAATGGTCAATTGGTGATTACGTGTTATCGGGTGGTGAACTGCCGGCGATGGTTTTATTAGACAGTATTATCCGGAGGCTTCCGGGTGCGATGTCTGATGAGCAATCTCATGTGCAAGACTCTTTTGTGGATGGTCTGTTAGACTGCCCGCAATATACCAAGCCAGACCATTTTGAGGGAATGGATGTTCCAAAGATTTTAAAATCGGGACATCATGCCAATATTGAAAAATGGCGGTTTTTGCAGCGCTATCAACGTACTTTAGAACGCCGGCCCGAGCTGGTAGAAAAAGTTGAATTGACCAAGCAGCAAAAGAAATGGCTACAAGATTCGCAAAGACAGGCCAAATAACAGGTATTGTCCAAGCATATATACTACAGGCAGTTTGCCTGAAGTATTTCAATAGGCTCTTTATGCATTGAAGCGGTCAAGCATAAAGGGAAAGTCAATCGGGTTTATGCGTTTTAGCCTCTATACCCAGCGATGATCAGACCTCTTCTGACTCGCGCATATTGGAGATACCCCATGAGCGGTAAGCATCCTTTAGTACAAGCTGTAGAAAATGCTCAGCTTAAACAAGACATCCCGGCTTTTGCACCAGGTGACACAGTAGTTGTCCAGGTAAAAGTAAAAGAGGGCGACCGTGAACGTCTACAGGCATTCGAAGGCGTAGTAATTGCTAAGAAAAACCGTGGTCTGAACTCTGCGTTCACAGTACGTAAAATTTCTAGCGGTGTTGGTGTTGAGCGTGTATTCCAAACTCACTCTCCAATCGTTGCTCGTATTGATGTGAAACGTCGCGGTGCTGTACGTCGTGCTAAACTTTACTACCTGCGCGATCTGTCTGGTAAAGCTGCACGTATCCGTGAAAAACTTCCAGCTCGTAAAACTGAAGCTTAATCAGTTTTATATAGCTAAAAAATGCGCCTTCTGGCGCATTTTTTATAATTAATAATATATTATAATCCCTGAAGTTTTAGGCGATTGGCATGCTGCCGGTAAACATCTACCGGGTCAGGTGCAAATACATCTCTTAAACCTAAAACCTGATTCACTTCATCTAAATGATTCCAGTGATAGTTATCACGGATTGTTTTACCAAAACGGGCGCTACAGCGTGAAACCAGCCCATCATTATCTTTACCCTGGTCAATCAGTAGACTGGTGGCCTTTAATGCCGAGTCTGGATCAAGGGCATTGGTAATAGCTCCTACGCCGGTAAATGAATAAAAATAGATTCCTTGTTGCTGATACGGACCTTCACCACAGCTCGTGGTAGGCATACCAAGTGGAAATTTGCTGTTAAATTGGGCTGAGCCTGTCAGGCTTAAGCTGTTGCCACCTGCCAAGGCATCATGTGGATAACTATTTGGATCAAGTCCTTGAGCCCAGGTAATCATTTTTGAAACCAGATTGACTACGCCCACTAGGGGTGCCTCTACGACTGTACCTTCAGCCTTTAAAATCAGGTCAGCTACCGGTGAACCTTTATTAGGTGCCCCGACTGCTGTCAATGAAGCCACACGTTCAGGTAATACTCCGGCAACATAACGGATGGTAGGACCACCATGAGAGTGTCCGACCAAATTCACCTTTTGTGCGCCTGTCAGAGCCAGAATTTCTTCGACCTGCTGCGCAAGCTGCTCTCCCCGTACTTCAGTAGAGTTTAAAGGTGATACTCGGGTTGCCCATGTATTTGCTCCATTACGTGCCAGATCTGGCAAAATCTGATAAAAATAGTCGAGACCGAACTGGTCTGTACCAATACTGATAAAACCTGCCATACCATGATTGAATACGATTGGATATTTAGTTTTAGCATAATTTGAAACGATCAGTCTGGTCGTAGCCTGTTCAGCGCTGGTTGCCGCTTTTGCTATTAAAGCTACTGAGGCAAAAAATATAGCAAGAATGAATTGTCCGTATTTCATAATAATCCTCAATTTTTTTATTTTGATACTGATTTGATTCTTAATAGGTCATCCATCTGATGATGTAACTGACCAGAGAGAAAGTGCTGTTCAGTCAGCTTTTATAAGCCCTCAAGTTTTAAGCGATTGGCATGTTGACGAAACAGCGCTACCGGGTCAGGAGCAAAGCGGCCTGTTAAGCCAAACATCATATTGGCAAGGTCTGTATGATTCAGGTTGTAGTTATCCCGAACCACAAGGCCAATATGGGTGCTACAGCGTGCAACCATTCCGTCATTGTCTTTGTTGCCATAGGACAGTGGTCCTAATTGCATCAGGATGCTGTCAATATCCAGTAAATTAGTTGTTTGTGCTGTACCGGTCCAGGAATAGTAATGAATTCCTCGATCTACTTTAGTACCTTGCCGGTTACAGTCAGAGGCCAAGGCAGAGGTTGGGAAGCGCCGGTTGAAATCGGCCGATCCTGTTTCAGTAAGGGATTTCATTGAGCCATCAAAATCAATAGGCAAGTCAGACTGCAACTGTGCCAATGAAATCAGAGGCGCGATTAGATAGTCACCGACAATATTAAATACGGTCCGGGTTGCTGTATTATTCTGGATATCATCTGCTACCTTTGAACCACGAAATGTTCCACCTACGCCAGTAACCGAGGCAACATATTGTGGTTTGATGGCGGCTACATAACGTGCCGCAGGTCCGCCATGCGAGTGACCAATCAGATTGACTTTATGCTGGCCAGTAATGGCCAATACATCTTCGACCTGACTCAGCAGCTGTTCGCCACGTATTTCAGTAGTGTTGGCCGGCGAGAGTTGAGCGGCAAATACAGTTGAGCCATTACGCGCCATATCTGGCAGAATCTGATACCAGTAATCAATATTAAAGCTTGAGTTGCCAATTCTAGACCAGCCTAACCAGCCATGAGTCATCACAATTGGATATCTGGTCTTGGCATAATCTGATAATGCTTTTTCCTGAACCTGTAATACCGCAGGTTTGGTATGCGCTATTGTGGCCAGGGACGTGATGCTGGCTAATAGCGTAGCAGCACTGAGTATTTTTATTTTTTTACTCATATAATCCATAATCTATCCTTAATTTTGTTTCTTTTTTTATTTATGACTTAACAACACCTGTTTTAGTTTTTCCTCCCTGATGTGATGTAATAATAAAGTCCAATTTAGATATAGCTATATACCTCCCTGATGAACTGGTTTTTTTATTTTTCAGTTATCTCATGCGACTAAGCAGACTATTTAAAGTGCCGAGTAATTACTGATCTTCTTTAAATGGCTGTTGAATTAATATACATTTTTTGGAATTTTAGGATAAAGGTTTTGGTTAATTTTTGTACTCTGATATTTATGCCTGAACATTGTATTTGGCCTGTTGCGTATAAAAATTTTCCTGTTTATAAAATGCTGGACTAAATTGCTCAACTCACTGTTTACCTTGTTCATCAAGCAGAACTGTTGTTGAGCTATACTGATAGATGAGTAATCCATACATTAGATTAGTTTAGTTAGCAAAAGGCAGCTTGCCACCTTGGTCATGTACAGTTTCAAAGGTTTCAACCCGTAACTGCTCTTGTGCATTATTAAAATATTGCTGGCGCAGCTGCTGTATTGCCTGGTCTTTCGCTGCCTCGCCCATCCCGCCTGTCTTAATATGATCGCGTGCGCTCAGATACTGGTTCACCCGGCTTTTCCAGTCGTCACGTTCAGTGTCCAGTCTTTCCAGACGCTGAGTTGCCTCTGGTCCCACCAGATTTAACCGCATCTGGCGTATCTCATCACTTGAACCACCGCGTGCCTGAATGTCTGCGGTAAGTTTTCTTAAATCTTCGAGTTTATTAAGCTGCTCAAGATTATCCTGCCAGTCTTGTGGAAGCTGTTTGAACAGTTCTTTAAGTTTCTGTGCTTTCTCACTTTCAGACAGATTTTTATCATCCAGAATGTCCATGCGGTCCAGTGTATATTGATGATAAATATTTTCGGTCCCAAACAGACCTTCTATTTCATAAGCCGAGAAAAACTGCTGACGCAGATTTTTCATCTTGTTAAAAATAGCGCGATAGTATTGTGTGCTGTCTCTGTCGGTACTTGAAGCCTGCAAGTCACCTAGAGCAATACGGTAGTCAATATAACGGTTCCACAGGTCCAGAATCTGTGATTGTGCGGGCTCTTTATGAACTGTCTGAATATAGGACTTAAAATCGTGCTTGATCTGCTCAATATTTTTCTCACCATATTGTGTAATAAAATATTCAAAACAGTTACGGGTCTGTTCATTAATGATGAGGCGATTAGAAGAATCTAGCCGGAGCTGGCAGTTTATTTCAGTATCCTTCTGGCTTGGACTCAGGTAGGGAATACCTGCTTTAACCTGCGCCTGAGTTAGTACGGTTTGTTGGGGTAACAGCCCGGAAGCCGCTGCTGGTCCAACCGGCTGTTTTATAGTTTTATCCTGAGGCATAAGCCAGAAAATCAGGCCTGCTACACAAATGATAACAATAGATAAAACCATCCATATTTTATATTTCTGCATTCCTATGCACCTGTAATGCCGTTCTATTTATTTTAATTTTTAGAATCGGGTTCAATATGCCATAAAATTTTCTGGAACCTATAGAAAAGTTGTAAAAGGTGGGAACAGATTGATAACATGACGGCACTTACTCTAATCTGATTTTTCTCATGAAACGATCCTCATCCAAGATTCAGCGCCGCCCGGTTAACGGGGTTTTTTTATTGAATAAACCGCTGGGGATCAGTTCAAATGCAGCATTGCAAAAGGTACGTTGGCTGTATTGTGCTGAAAAAGCCGGGCACACTGGGGCACTCGACCCTTTGGCTTCAGGCCTGTTACCTATTTGTCTGGGTGAAGCCACCAAATTTTCGCATTACCTGCTTGATTCAACCAAACGTTATCAGACCACTATACAGCTTGGGCACAGTACGACTACTGGTGATGTCGAAGGTGAAATACTTTTACAGGCCGAGATACCCGAACTGGACGAAGAGAGAATCCGGCAGGTACTGGCCCAGTTTAAGGGTAATATCGAACAGGTGCCGCCGATGTATTCGGCTTTAAAAAAAGAGGGTCGTCCCTTATATGAGCTGGCACGTAAAGGTATTGAAATTGAACGTGAAGCACGGCCAGTGAGTATTTATGCGATTGAATTACTGTTATTTACGGCGCAGAGTATTACGCTGGATATAACCTGCTCTAAAGGAACTTATATTCGTGTCCTGGGGGAAGATATTGCTCAGGCGCTCGGGAGTTATGGCCATCTGACTTATCTGCACCGTATAAAAACAGGGCCTTTCGACCTGATTCCCAGCTATACCATCGAATACTTGGAAAGTCTGAATGAAGCTGAACGTGAGGCACTATTATTACCAGTTTATGCACCGGTTGACCATTTTCCTAAAATACAGGTACCAGAAGGACGAAGCGGATACTTTAGCCGGGGTATGGAAAGTAATATCGAGCATATAGCAGAGACCCAAGTGCTGGTATTTGACGGTGAAAAATGTCTGGGTCTGGCAGAAATTACTGATAAGAAACGGCTGGTACCAAAAAGGGTGCTGAATCTCTGATTTACTGCAATATTAAACATTAAGGATAGATCTGGATATGGATATCGAAATTATTATCAGTCTGGTTTTTTTTGCCTTTTGTGCTGGCCTGATTGATGCTGCTGTTGGAGGCGGTGGCCTGATCCAGATTCCAGCACTGATGGGAACTTTCCCGCATTTGCCCCCAGCAACAATTTTCGGGACTAACAAGCTGGCGTCAATCGCAGGTACTGCTTCAGCTGCATTTTCCTACGCCAGACGGGTGCGTTTTGTCTGGAAGTTACTGGTGGTCATTGCCAGCTGTGCATTTGTCAGCAGTTTTATCGGGGCCGCCTGTGTATCGATGATTCCGGTTTCTGTATTACGTCCACTGGTACTACTTATGCTGATCATCATGGCGGTATATACTTTCATGAAAAAGCAGTTCGGCCAGGTGCATACTGAACGTTCGGTTAACTCCAGTTTCTTGTTAATGGCGGCACTCGGCAGTATTTTAATCGGATTCTATGATGGTATTTTTGGCCCTGGTACGGGTAGCTTCTTTATCTTCTTCTTCATCCGGTTTTTAAGCGTTGATTTTTTACATGCTTCTGCACTGTCTAAAATTGGTAATTTAATGACCAATCTGGCAGCTTTAAGTTTTTTTATTCCAACCGGTCATGTTCTGTTTGGTATTGGTTTAGGTATGGCACTGGCCAATATTTTCGGGTCTTTAATGGGGGTCCGGCTGGCTTTAAAGTATGGAAGTGGCCTTATCCGGATTTTATTTTTAATTCTGGTGAGTATCCTGATTATACGCCTGACCTATCAGATGGTAACAGCAGGCTTCATGTAAAATAAAAAAGCACAGCGAATACAAGCTGATACAAAAACACGGTTTTTTAAAGACAAAGTGAAGCCTGCAAAAAAGCTAATATAAACAAACATTAAAGATAAGACTTTAATAAAATTATATCCAACTGGAAATATTTTGTACGGGTTGCATCATCACCTTAGCCAATGAATATTTTAGAGAAAGGGGAGCAGTATGAATATATTTGAAGCATTGCGCGAGAGTCATGAACGCCAGCGCGATCTTGCTGACCAGCTTTTAAAAACCCATGGAGACTCTCCAGAGCGCCGTAGTGTATTTCAAGCACTTAAAAACGAGCTGTTCGCTCATGAAGTGGCTGAAGACCGCTTTTTTTATATTCCCTTAATGATGACTGATTCCGGTCTGGGTATTACTCGCCATGCTTTGGCTGAACATCATGAAATGGATGAAATGGTTGAAGAGCTCACCGAGCTGGATATGAGTAATACAGGCTGGCTGGCACTGGCAAAAAAACTGACTGAGACGGTTCATCACCATCTGACTGAAGAAGAACACCGTTTTTTTCAGCAGGCTGGCAAAATTCTGGATGAGCAGCAAAAAACTGTATTGGCCAAACAATATCTGAACGAATATGAACACTATAAGGAAATCAGTAAAACCATGCTGTAGTATCAGAAAAAGATGGCAAGAGCCATCTTTTTTGGTTTATTGGGCTTTTAGAAATCGGTGACCGGTTGGCGTGAGCGTTTGCTGGTTCCTACCGTTACACCAACTGAGGCAAGCATAATGCAGCCAAGCGCGACCCACTGCCAGGTATTAATCTGTTCTTTTAACAGGACCATGCCAGCCAGCGCAGCCAGTGCAGGCGAGAGACTGGAGAGGGTACCATAGCTAAGTTTACTCAGGCTTTTCAGTGCCAGCAGATCCAGTGCATAAGGTATAGCGGTAGCCAATAAGGCAACCATAAGTACTTTACCCCAATGCTGGGTTTGCACTAGTGCAGGAGCATCCTGATATAATCCGATAGGCAAGAGTGCCAGTGCTGAGATAATAATGGCAATCGTCAATGCATGCATTCCAATATTTTGCTGTACTACTTTTTGACCAAAATAAATATAAATTGCCCAGCAGAAGCCGGCCCCCAGTGCACAGGCAGC
The DNA here is from genome assembly GCF_002434085.1 of Acinetobacter sp. UBA6571. Classification (NCBI taxonomy): domain Bacteria; kingdom Pseudomonadati; phylum Pseudomonadota; class Gammaproteobacteria; order Moraxellales; family Moraxellaceae; genus Acinetobacter; species Acinetobacter sp. UBA6571. Next base: position 162,336 of record NZ_DJJJ01000035.1, read on the forward strand.
TCCAAATACTGAAAAATTCTCGGTATTGGCACTGCCCCAAGGCACCATCAGTACAATTCCAATAATAGCCAGTAATACCCAGATGTAGTCGCTACGGTATTTGACCGACAATAAAGCCAAGCCTAGCGGGCCTGCAAACTCCAGCCCAACTGCAATACCTTGAGGAAGTTTATCTAGTGACAGATAAAACAGAATATTCATCAGGCCAAGTGATGCGCTATAGCAGAGCAGATCACGCCACCGTAAATAAGGCAATCTTGAAATGATACGCCAGGAACGAAACATGAGAGTTACGAGTACAGCGGCAAAACACAGCCTTAAAATAGTTACAGTCAGCGGATCCAGAACTGAAAAAAGCTGTTTGGCAAAGGATGCACTGATCTGATAGGAAATCATGGATAAAACCATGAATAGCACAGCAAGCAAAGATGAGTTTGACATAGGCGCGCGTGATCAGAGCATTTACCCAGATCGTAAAGAAAGAGATAGCGTCTATTATAACCAAAGCCCGGATAAATAGAGCTGGGAAAAAATACCTAGTTTGAAGAGGCCGAGGAATCTTTAGCTTGGGCGCGCAGGCGCGCGCGTTGAGTTGTTACTGTACAGCCAATTGAAGCAGCAATAATAGTTGCTAATGCGAGCCACTGGCTCCAGAGCAGCTGTTCATCCAGAAATAAAAAACCTGAAAATGCAGCAATCGCAGGTTCCAGACTCATTAAAGTACCAAAGCTAAGTGCAGTCAGATTACGTAGTGCAATCATTTCTAGAGAAAAAGGCAAGGCACTGGCCAGTATGGCAAGGACAATAAAAGAACCTATATGAGGTAATTCAAATGCGCTAAGAGTGGCGGGTGTAAACAATAAAGCGGCTGGAAGCAAACAGCATGTACCGACCATCATGCCTAGGCAGACCGTATGATTCCCTGAAATACCCGAAGGTTTTTGCCCTGCAATAATATAGACAGCCCAACAGGCGCCGGCTCCTAATGCATAAGCTACACCTAACAGATCAAGTGACTGCTGCGTTTCATCTAAGGGTAGAAGTAACAAAAGGCCTAATACCGCAAGGCCGATCCAGATAAAATCATAGCGCTGACGGGCAAAAAACAGAGCTACACTCAAAGGGCCAATAAACTCAAAAGCGACTGCAATTCCTAATGGTAACCGGGCTATAGATAAATAAAACAGCAAGTTCATGCCAGCTAGTGCCAGTCCATAACTCAAGATGGCTTTCCAGCGGATATTCCTGAGATTAATTTTCCAGATTTGAAACACTGCAGCGAGAATGAGTGCACTAAACATTAAACGCAGTGCTGCCACAGTAATGACCGGAAACTCACTGATCAGTACTTTGGCAAATGATCCGCTACCCTGTACTGAAAGCATCGCCAGTATAAGAATCAACAGAGCTTGTAAATGCGGTGCTTGTTTTATATTAAGCATGAAGAAAAGACTGGAATAATCAAAAGGATAATACTAAGTTCACTATAGGAGTGGCACAAAGAAAAAGCCACAACCTCACGGTTGTGGCTTTGTCAGTATTTGTACGGATCAGAACAGTACACGAACGCGGATTGTGCCTTCTACTTGATGCAGAGTATCGAGTGCTTCTTGAGATGCAGAAGCATCTACATCCATCACCAGATAACCTACGTCACCTTTAGTCATTAATGACTGGCCTGAGATATTAATATTATGCTCGGCAAACAAAGTATTGATTTTTGACAGTACACCAGGCACGTTTTTGTGAATGTGTAGCAGACGGTGTTTGCCTTCGGTCAGCGGTAAGGCAATTTCTGGGAAATTAACTGCAGAAAGTGTCATACCTTTATCAGAATAGGCCACAAATTTTTCAGCTACTTCCAAACCGATATTTGCTTGTGCTTCCATGGTAGAGCCACCAACATGTGGTGTTAGGATTACATTATCAAGACCACGCAGTGGAGAGACGAACTCTTCCCCATTTGCTTTTGGCTCTTTCGGGAATACATCCACAGCAGCGCCAGCAATATGGCCAGATTTAATAGCATCGGCCAGATCTTCAATCACTACACAGGTACCGCGTGCTGCATTTAAGAAGATTGAACCCGGCTTCATTTTTGCAAACTGTTCTTTTGTAAAGAAATTACGGGTAGATGGAACGTCTGGCACATGTAGAGACACTACATCAGCAGTTGCAAGCAACTCATCTAAAGAGCCTATCTGACGGGCATTACCCATAGGCAGTTTAGTTACTACATCATAATAAATAACTTGCATGCCCAGGCTTTCAGCCAAGACAGACAGCTGTGAACCAATTGAGCCGTAACCCACAATACCTAAAGTTTTGCCACGTGTTTCAAATGAACCGTTGGCAGATTTATTCCAGCCACCACGATGACAGGAAGCAGATTTCTCAGGCACACCACGAAGCAGCAGAATGGTTTCTGCCAGTACCAGCTCTGCTACAGAACGGGTATTTGAATAAGGTGCATTAAATACCGGAATACCACGTTCCATTGCTGCTTTTAGGTCAACCTGGTTGGTACCGATACAAAAACAGCCAACCGCGATAAGCTTGTTGGCTGCTTGGAAAATCTCTTCGGTCAACTGCGTGCGAGAACGTATACCGATGAAGTGGGCATCTCTGATCGCTTCCTTGAGCGCTTCGCCTTCAAGCGCAGTCTTGCGATAGTCAATGTTGGTATAACCTGCAGCATTTAAAGTGTCGATCGCGTTTTGGTGAACGCCTTCTAGCAACAAGAAACGAATTTTATCTTTAGGAAGTGAAAGGTGTTGGCTCATTACCGCTCCGCTACAAAGGCCAAATTTAGTGGCAGTATGATAACATATTGGTCGCCCTATAGACATTTGCTTTATGACTGCCTCAGTGGATATTTTCCTGCTTTATGGTCGCTAGGCTGGTTTTATAAAACGCCAGCATGCCAAACATAACCTGAAAACCTGCTGTACTTATATAAATGGTGTTGTGACAGTATATTTTTAGCATGCTTTATCCCGGCCTGACTTAGGGGTAAAATGTAAGCGCTTTTAATACCGGAATGAAAAAATTTCACGGTTTTTTCATCTTGTCCAAAGCAGTGCTTCTATTTCATGATCAGATTGTTGTTCTTTAAATTTTATTGAAAATGAAGCTTCTATAGTGCCGCACTTCTAATCTATTTCTTGCTAGGTCCGCAAAACGATGAATGCTCCAGTTACTTTAGCACCTGAATTATTGACCCAACTTTCTGCAATTGTTGGGGAAAACCGTATTAAAACCGATGCTGCCAGTCTGGATGCCTGGGGCAGGGACTATACCAAGCATTTTGAACCTAACCCGTCAGTCATCGTTTTTCCATCCAGTACAGAGCAGGTTCAGCAAGTCGTCAAGCTGGCCAATCAGTTTAATATTGCGATTACCCCTTCAGGGGGGCGTACCGGGCTCTCTGCTGGAGCAGTAGCAGCCAATGGTGAAATCGTGGTGAGCTTGGATAAAATGAACCAGGTACTGGAATTTTTTCCGGCAGACCGGATGGTACGGGTACAGGCGGGTATTGTAACCGAGCAGTTGCAGTCTTATGCAGAAGAACAGGGGATGTACTATCCGGTTGATTTTGCTTCTTCAGGTTCATCTCAAATTGGCGGCAATATCGGTACCAATGCAGGCGGTATTAAGGTTATTAAATATGGCATGACTCGTAACTGGGTGTTGGGCCTGACTGTAGTAACTGGTAAAGGTGATATTTTACGCCTGAACAAAGGTATGATTAAAAATGCAACCGGGTATGCCTTGCAACATCTGTTTATTGGTGGAGAAGGTACACTGGGGCTGGTAACTGAAGCTGAAATCAAGCTGGAACGTCAGCCACAAGACTTACAGGTCATGGTACTGGGTGTGCCAGATTTTGATGCGATCATGCCTATTCTGCATGCGTTCCAGAGCAAGATCGATCTGACAGCATTTGAGTTCTTTGGTGAACTGGCAATGCAGAAAGTGCTAGCCCATGGTCGTGTACAGCGTCCATTTGAAAGCCAGTGCCCATTTTATGTTCTGCTTGAGTTTGAAGCACCTTATGAGCCAATCATGGATAAGGCAATGGAAATCTTTGAACATTGCATGGAGCACGGCTGGGTACTTGATGGTGTGATGAGTCAGACTCTGGACCAGGCACAAAATCTATGGCGTCTGCGTGAAGATATTTCCGAGTCAATTGCCCCATTTACTCCCTATAAAAATGATATTTCAGTATTGATCACGCATGTACCGGCGTTTATTAAGGAAATTGATGCAATTGTTCAGGCCAATTATCCAGATTTTGAAATCTGCTGGTTTGGGCATATTGGCGATGGCAATCTGCACCTGAATATTTTAAAACCTGAAAATCTGAGTAAAGACGAGTTCTTTGCTAAATGCCAAGTCGTTAACAAGTATGTATTTGAGACCGTAAAAAAATATGATGGTTCAATTTCTGCCGAGCATGGGGTTGGAATGACCAAAAAGCCTTATCTCGACTATAGCCGTTCTGCTGAAGAGATTGAATATATGAAGGCCCTTAAAAAAGTATTTGATCCGAATGGTATTATGAATCCGGGCAAACTGTTTGATCTTTAAGACTACATAGCTTTAATAGTGTAAACAAAAAAAGCGTAGCACAATGGCTACGCTTTTTTTGCTGAAGGGGAACATGCAATGTTAAGAGTTTTTATTTTATCTTCGCTGTTACTGGGCGTGATGAGTGGCTGCGCTACAACCAGCAAGCTCATGAACTTTAAGTCTGATACACCTATACAGCAAGTTTTACAGGAGCGTCCCGAGCTGCTCAAAGATCTTGCTACAGTAGAAATACGCCAGTTTTTTAATAATATTGAGCGTCCGACAGCAGCTCAGGTAAAGGTTACTGAAACCGGCTTAAAAGATGATTCGGTCCGTTCAGTTCGCACTATTTATAGTTTCAAACATATTGAAAATAACTGGAAACTGGTAAATACCCAACGCTCATACCAGTGCATGCGTGGTAAAAATACCAAGTCTTTTCAGGCTGCTCAGTGTCCCTGAAAATATATAACTGATGTATAGGGATAATTCGGCTAAAAGTGGATCTGCTCAATATAGCCTTATTTTCTGTAATGGGTGGATCACTGTAAAAAATATAATTATTTCTTTTTCTTAAAAGAAGACTGCTACACATAAATTCTACGACTGTAAAATTCACAGTATTTAAGATTATTCTCTGTTAGACTATACTGACTTGACCAAGTGGGTGTACTTGGTGAAGTCATAAAATCTCACATCATTATTTTTATCTTGCTAGACACTTTGTGAATACAGTGTTCTAAGTCGCTGCTCTCAAGCGCATTTTCTAAAACTTAATTTTTAAATACTCAGTGCTTGTCATTGGGCTGACGTTTATCTCCCTAAAAATGATACTCAGCCTTACAAGCCGATAAAGATATGTAGATAACAATGCAAAATATTCAAACCACCACATTGAGCCGCGCTACGCTCATGTTCCCATTGGCTTTGGTCCTGTTCGAATTTTCAGTTTATATCGGCAATGATCTGGTCCAGCCGGCAATGCTTGCTATTACTAGAGACTTCGGAGTCAGCAGTAGCTGGGCACCTTCTTCAATGTCATTTTATCTATTGGGTGGCGCCTGTGTTGCATGGCTTTTAGGGCCACTTTCAGACCGTCTTGGCCGCAAAAAAGTTCTACTCTCTGGAGTATTATTCTTTGTAGTGTGCTGCCTGCTGATTTTATTGACGCAACGTATTGAAACTTTCCTGGCCCTGCGTTTTTTACAGGGCATTGGCCTGACGGTAATTACCGCAGTAGGCTATGCTGCTATTCAGGAAACTTTTGAAGAGCGTGACGCGATTAAGGTCATGGCACTCATGGCCAATATCTCCTTGCTGGCACCTTTGCTTGGCCCTATTTTAGGTGCTTTTTTAATTGACCATGTTTCTTGGCACTGGGGTTTTATCGGTATTGCCCTGCTGGCATTTTTAAGCTGGTTTGGTCTGAAAGCTAAAATGCCGGAGTATAAGCAGAGTATTCCTAAACAGCCGATCAGCTATATTCTTTATGATTTCAAAAAGGTTTATCAGGATAAGCATTTTTTAGGCTTAACACTCGCTTTACCGATGGTCAGCATGCCGCTGATGTTATGGATTGCACTCTCTCCAGTCATGCTGGTCGAAGAACTTGGACTCAGCAGTCTGCAATATGGCATGGCACAGTTTCCGGTACTTGGCGGTCTGATCCTGGGCAATATTGTACTGATTAAAGTGATCGACAAGCTGGCATTAGGAAAAACAGTAATTATAGGCCTGCCTATTATGCTATTCGGTACTTTTATCCTGCTTCTGGGCGTGATCTGGCCAGCATATTTTTTGTGGAGTCTGATCATTGGAATGACCTTGATCAGCTTTGGAGAGGGACTCAGCTTTTCTGTCCTTTACCGGTTTGCCCTGATGTCATCGCAGGTTTCTAAGGGAACAGTTGCAGCCGCAGTATCAATGCTATTGATGTTCAGTTTTTTCATTATTATTGAGCTGGTTCGTATGCTTTACGAGCAGTTTCATTTATTGGGATACAGTCTGGCATGTCTTGTACTGATTGCGCTCTGGTTTACATTTCCACGGATGCTTTTAAATAAAGTAATGCAGCAGCGTCAGCAGCAGGATCTGAATTAAATACCCATTAAGTAGGCAATAAAAAATATGGACATCTGTTGAGATGTCCATATTTTTTATAGGAGCTATATTCTATTTAATTACACCACAGGCAATACGCTCACCACCACCACCAAGCGGTTTAGGATGATCTGAATAGTTATCACCACCTGCATGTACCATCACCGAAAGTCCCTGGATCTGGCTCAGGGTCAGACGCGGTGCTAGCAAGGTCTGGTTAGCTTTCCCGTTGGAATCTACCGTAAGAGCGGGCAGGTCCCCCAGATGACCAGTGGTTGGAGTACCATGACCTGTACCTGTGGGGTTAAAATGTCCGCCAGCAGCTTGGGCGGCAGTCATTTTTCCGTCTTTCATTGCTGGTTCGCATGAGCCACGTTCATGGATATGGAAGCCATGCTGACCTGAAGGCAGACTAGACAGGTTGGTCATGACTATAAGCCCCTGAGGACTGTCATGGAAGGTAACTGTACCGATTTTACTACCCACACCTTCAGGTGAAACAGCATGCACAGTAACGGTCTGCTGTTTGGCTGAATTGTGATGATCCATGGTAGTACAACCTACCGATACCGCCGCAGTCAGTGCACAAAGCGCGCTAACTTTAAATAGGGAGGAAAACATACAGTGCATCCTGATTGTGATTATTGTGCAGTCCAATTCAAGCAAAGCACTGTTCAATACACAATCAGCATTAAGTATGGTCTTGTATAAGTTTATTAACTTTAATCATTTACGGTGATTTCCGCGGCTCTTCATCATTTAAAATTTCATAGGCCAAAGAAGCATCCGGCACAGGTTCGGGTTCAGTGGTTTCATGCAGCCATTCACGCCAGATTGCCAGTATTACGGCTAAGATTACCGGACCAATGAATAGACCAACCAAGCCAAAACTGGCGACTCCACCTAGAACCCCAAACATGATAAGCAGGAAAGGGATTTGAGTCGCACCAGAGATTACCAGTGGCCGAATAACATTATCTGATGTACTGACAATACAGACACCCCATGCAAATACACCAATGGCTTCTACCGTCTGCCCCTGTGAAAATAGCCAGAGAGCAACCGAGCCATAGGCGACCGGTGTACCAAATGGAATTAATGCCAGCAAGAAAGTTGCAATAGTCAGGACCATTGGATTAGGCACCCCGGCCACTACATAACTTAAGCCAGCCAAGATTGCCTGAGCAATTGCAGTTAGACCTACACCATAAACTACGGCACGGGTAGTTTCTGAAATAGTGTCCATATAATGATGGATACGTGGCCCAATCACTTTTTCCATGGCTGTACTGACCTGTCTTAGAATAGTCTGTCCGTCACGGTAAAAAAAGAATAAAGACATGATCGCAAAACAGAGTTTAATAATATTTTTGCTAATTTCATTCAGGACGAAACGGCCATAACCTAAATGACCTTGGATCCAGGCAGCTACATTCTGGGTAATGGACTGCGGATCAGTATTTAGCTCTTTTAAGGTCCGGGTAACTTCTTTACCAATGATAGGTAACTCGCGGATAAAATCAGGTACAGAAACATGTCCGGAAAAAATCTGGCGTTGCAGCTCGTAATACAGGTTACGGCCTTCATGCTGCAAAATGAAAATAGCAAAGGTCAGGGGAATACCAATGACCAGAATAATCAGAACAATCATGACAGACGCACTGATACTTGAACGCTGCCCGCACATCCGCTGGATAGACAGATAAAGTGGCCAGGTCATATAGGCGATAATTGCTGCCCAAAGGACCGGTACAATAAAGTATTTGAGCACATGGAAGCCCAAAAATACCAATATAAAAAACAGTCCAAATAACAAAACCCGCTGTAGGGTTGGAGCATATTGTTGCACTGATTTCTCTGATCTTTGATAGCCGATTAATCATATTAACCGAAAATACTCACCGGGGAAATGAATGCCGGGTTTAGGTCCGTGAATAAATTACACGATATAAAAAGAGCGGATAGCAGCTCAAAAATCAGAACCACTCGGTTGGATCTTCAATAATACTATCCAGAACCGGTTGCCACTGAGCTTGTAAAACCAGCAGATTTTTCTGATATTTATCAAATATAGCCAACCCCTGCATGGCCTGTTGGGCATAAGCTGAACGTTCTACAATCCAGGCTACGGGTTCCTGTCCAACTTTTTGAAAAAAGCTCTGCATATCCTGCTGATTACTTTTTGGTGACTTGATCCGGTTTGCCAGCAATAGAATTTTTACCTTGCCTTTTTGTATCCGCCTGATCTCTTGGAGATGTTTTAAAAAACGCCGGGTACTGTCAATATCAAAAAAAGAAGGTTGAAGCGGAACAATAATATGCTGGCTTTCACGGATCAGCTGTTCAGCATGTTCTCCACGTAATGCGCCGGGTGCATCAATAATTAAATAGTCCAGGTCTGCGGGAGCTTCACCGATCTGTTTTTCTTTTCGCCAGTCTAGAGCAATAATTGGCGTGGCTGTTTCAGGTCGTAGCTTTAACCATTGTAAGGCTGACTTCTGGTGATCTGCATCTGCCAGCCCGACCCGATAACCTTTTTGGGAGAGTGCCGTGGCTAAAGTGATTGCTGCAATGGTTTTTCCACAGCCCCCTTTCTGGTTAGCAATCAATATTGTTTTCATTCACTTTAGTACAATGATCTATCTCTACCCTAGCTTAGCAGCTTTTTATGTGAGAAATGTGACACATGACAAAAGTTGTAGGACTCTATACATTACTATGCACATGAAATATGAGGAATATATATGTCAATCTGGATGGCCATGCTGATTGGTGCCTGCATCGGTGTGGTACTTGCCACTTTCATTTTGTCAAATACACGTAATGGACGGATCAAGGCAGAATATGAACAGTATATTGCCGAGCTAGAACGTGAACACCAGAAGGCACTGACTCATGCACAAAAGCGCAGTGTAAACACTAGCCGTGCAGTCCTTAAGGGCAAAATGGCCGAACAGCTGGCTCCAATCCTGCCTGAGTTCCAGTATTTGCCGAGCGATGCCAAATTTTTAGGGGACCCGGTGGATTATGTGGTATTTGATGGCTATACCGACTTTCGTGATGGCGAAGGCCGAGCAGATGAAATTCAAGTAGTGCTGATTGATATTAAAAGTGGAAATGCACGCTTAACCAAAGGCCAGCAGGCAATTGCTCAGGCAATCCGTGACGGGCGGGTACGTTTTGAGACCGTGCGTATTGATTTTGATGAGGTATAGCGCTTAGACCCGCGTTTAAATAAATAGAGTCAAGACAAAATCAAACCTAAACCATGCTGATTGTTACTAAAATTTGATACTCTTTTCATATTTTCTTCTTCTAATATAGAGTTAAGAAACACGCTGATTACAGGGGGAAATTGATGTCAAAACGCTTAATATGTAGTGTATTACTGGGCTTATGGGTAGGACAGGCCAGTGCATCGACCTCTGCTGAATATAATATTGCTAAAGGATTGGCACCTGCTGTAAAAGATCAGTCTATTGCAGTACTTAAACCTTTCGCTGGTGATTTCCGTATATTAGGTTCAAAAATTTATACTCATGATGAACAAGCCAAATTTTCCCCAATTGATTATGCAGTCAGTTGGGGAATGTTTGCCGAGCCGGAAATTGCCCGGCGTATCAGTGTGAATCAGTATGACCGTTTCCTGAACTGGAAAATAGACAAGCTTCCAGTACCACCGAAACAGGCCATGCAAATGGTATCAAATATGCATATTATTCCAGCCAATCCTAAAATTGCCCAGGAAATTAAGAAAGTGAAACGGGGTGATCTGGTCCGTTTACATGGCGAGTTGGTTGAAGTGAAGGATAAAGATTTGGTCTGGACCTCATCACTTACTCCAACTGATTTGGGAGAAGGGGCTTGTGAATTATTTCGGGTAAACTCGATTCAATGGATCGAGAAAGTCAGAAGTTAAATTTAAAGTTATTACGAAATTAAATAAAGGAAGTTTAATCCAGGCAACATATACCCGACTTCAGAATAATGCAGCCGGGTATATGTTTTCGGGTTTCAGAGGTATAATTACCAAGAATTATATATTTTAGCTCTGCCTTTTACTGCTGTTTTGCAGGTTCAGAAAATGGTGGCTGTGATTGTTTGCTAGCAGTTTGCTGCTGGTTTTTCCAGTGCTTCAATTGCTCTTGCCCATGTAAATAATCGCCTAAGCCCTGTACCTGATTGTTATTACCTTTCTGTTCAGGTTGCTGTTCAAGTAATTTGGCCTGATTATCCCAGTATTCTGCATGTAATCCCTGAATATAGCGACCCTGCTCAGTTTTTAAGTCCAGTTCACGCAACATATTACGTGCTGACTGTATATGCTCGCGTTTGCGCTGCTGCTCAAATTCTTCAGTGAGCGAGCCTTCCTGACGCATTTTACCAAGTTCTTCCTCCAGTTCGTCACTCATAGCTAAAAAACGGCTTTCATAGTCTTCCAGTAGCTGAATATCGTGAGCATCATTCGGAGTAGCCGGAAATAGTTTAACTGGAGGCATTTCCAGCTGTTTCATGACTTCTGCATCTTCCTGCTGTTGCTGCGAAAGATCACCAGTTTCCGGGTTTTCCTTTTGGCAGCCGCCCAATAAGAGGCCTGAACAGAACATCAGAGGTAAAGCGAGACGGGCTGTTTTATTCATATTTACTCCCTCATTTTAAACATGATTTTTTCAGTTATTTATAACTGACTTTTTTAAAGCTATAAGCATAAGTTACATATGGAAATTCAATTTCATCCTGAGGTTGCTTGTTAGTATAGTGCCGGACGGTTTCTTCAAACTGCTGTTTTAGGGCCCGCTGTTGAGACTCTGACATGGCTGCAATAAAGCTGGTCGACAGTAAACGTTTAGATACCACCTGTTCTACCGTACCTTTTTGTACTTGTGATAAAACCTTGACCTTTTCCAGCTGAAACAGAAACTGGTTATCAAAAACTTCTTTCCAGTGACCACTATGATAGCGTGGAGTAGTTCCTTCAAATGGCGCAATCAGCTCAGCTAAGGCATGCACCCATTCAACTTCAATATCACGCTGGTTCCAGACCAGTCCCAGATAACCTGCCGGTTTAAGCACCTCATAAATTTCATTCAGGCTCTGAATATCAGAAAACCAATGAAAAGATTGTGCACAAAGTACGGCATCCTGACTCTCATTCCCTAAAGGTAAATGCTGTGCGGTGCCCGGTAATGCGACAACACCCGGATAATGTTTTTCCAGTTCTGCGAGCATTTCTGCAACAGGTTCAACCGCAGTAATATGAGAAGTTAAAGCCTGTAAATATGGTAAAAATTTGCCTGTACCTGCGCCCAGATCGACGACATACGACGATTGACTTAAATTCAGGTCATTCCTTAGCCAATCAATTACCTGTTTAGGATAGCTGGGCCGTACCTCCTGATAAAGTCGGGCAGCCTGACTAAAGCCTTTTTGTGCGGCAGGATGTATTGAATGTGTCATATTTTGCGCTTTTTAATTTGAGTGACCTCGATAAAATAAGATACTGAGCAAATTGGCTCAGGCAAAGGCCTTATTGTTTTCATTTTTATAGGAGAAGTGTAGGCGCTACGGTGCCTCATAGGCGAATGGACAAGCAGATAGTTTTTGAAGACGACGATATCCGGGTAATTTTTCTAAAAGGACATTCTCGTGAACTGATTTTTTCCTTTGGTGATTTAATTACCAAAGCTAATGGTATGTCAATTAATGCCGAGAAATCTCTTTCTAAATATGACTACAACGTTATTGGGGTCATGCCCAAGCGGAAATCATGGTTTCCGGCAGCCAGTATGCAGGCCATGCTGGAACAGATACAGCCTATTTTAGCGCAGTTCGACTATGTAGCTGGATATGGCGGCTCAATGGGTGGTTATGCTGCGATAAAATATTCTCGCTTGCTTGGCATGAACCGGGTCATTGCTTTTGTTCCGCAATACTCCATTAATCCAGATGAAGTCAATGACCGCCGTTATAGCGAGTTCTTTGATGCTGACCTGAATGCCAATATGCGGATTGAACGCTCTGATATTGCGCCAGATAGTGAATATATTCTGGTTTATGACCCGTATTTTGAAGCTGATCATGAACATTATTCAAAGATTCAGCCCCTAATTCCGCAACTGTATACTATTCATCTACCGTTTACCGGCCATGATGCCTTGGCTGTACTGGCCAGCTCGACCCTGCTAAATGACTTTATTTCACATGAATGGGACCAGCAATATTTTTATAAACAGGTGCGTGAGGTTAAAAAGAACAGTAAATTCTATTACCGTAATGTTATTGCCAAGTTCCTGCCAAAACACAGTGCCAAACTTGGAAAAATCCTGAAAAATGGTGAATTCCAGCTCGATGGGCAATATCTGGATGCTCAATTAAAGCAACTGATTACCCGAACCTTGCTGACCAACAAGCAGGTAAATGAGCAGGATCTGTTGAAGCTGGGTATTAAAGTCAACATGCCCCATGATCAGGAGCAGCGCAGCCTGTTGCAGGACTGCCATCAGGCCTATCTGGTATTTAATCTGATTACCCAGAAACTGGAAAGCTATAGTCAGGATGCGATTAGTCTCAATAACAAGTATCTGATCTCTCTACAGGCGAAAGAAACTGGTCTGCTCAGTGTTGATCTGAACAATGAGCGCTATATGGTGGTAATGAATGACCGCCGTATTATGCGGCTGGTAAAAGAGCAAGATGCACTTTCTCCAGACATGAGTCCGATTGTTCTAAAAAAATATCCGGATTTTTATGTACTCAGTTATAAAAACCTGAACCTGAGCTGTGATGAATATGGCAATTGCCATTTTTCTGTAGAACACGTTCAAAATACAGAGAAATTTGTGGTGGTCTAAAGGCCAGATTAATCTGTTAGCCGGTCTAAGCCTTCATGGTTTAGCCCGGCTTTTTTGGTTCTGTAAATAGCTGGAATTTAAATAGGAAAGTTACCTGATCTTACAAACTTGCTTTATTCTGTATGTGGGCTATAGTCGGGATTCAGTAATAGGTTTTTTGTAAATACCTAAATTTAAAGAAAAAAGATAAGGAGTGTAGATGTGAATGTTTATCCATCTTTGCTGTTTAGCTTAATATTTTTATTCCCTGGCTTCGCTCATGCGGGTGCAGTACATACACCGCATCTGGTTTTTGGTCTGGGAGTCATGGTAGTGCTGACTTTCGCGCTATATGTCTTAAAAGAGGCCTGGCAATTTTATAAAAGCCATCAGCACAAACCAGTGATTAAAAAACGCAAATTTCTGGCACCTGAAATTTAACACTAAAATTGTAGGCTAAGGATCATCTCTTGCACTGCTCTGGAATAAACATGGACGAGCTGTTTAAATGGAGTAGAGTCGCAGGAGATGAATCCAATGAAAGCCGTATTTCTAGACTTTAATTCACTGAACCAAAATGATCTGGAGATCAGTCGTCTTCAACAGCAGTTTGACCAGCTGATTTTACATGCAGTTACTGCACCAGATGAAATTCTGGAGCGTGTACAGAATGCCGATGTCATTATTACCAATAAAGTCAGAGTAAATGCCGAACTGATTCGTCAGCTTCCCAAGTTAAAACTGATTCTGATTTCTGCTACCGGCACCAATAATGTAGATCTGAGTGCGGCCCGTGAGCATAACATCGTGGTCTGTAACTGTCAGGGCTATGGCACACCGGCTGTTGCTCAGCATACCTTATTGCTTATGCTGAGTCTGGCAACCTCCTTTTTAAAATATGACCGTGCGGTACGGACCGGTGCATGGAACAAGGCCGAGCAGTTCTGTTTGCTCGACTTCCCGATTGTTGAACTGGCTGGAAAGACTTTAGGAATTGTAGGGTATGGCGAACTTGGACAGGCTGTAGCCCGGCTGGCAGAGGCATTTGGCATGCAGGTCAAGATTGCCTCTTTACCGTGTCGTCCGGGGGGAACTGATCGGATTCCATTAAAGGAGCTGCTGCCGCAAGTTGATTTTCTGAGTCTGCATTGTCCTTTGACCGAACAGACCCAAAACCTGATTGGAGCAGCAGAGCTGCAACAGATGAAACCTACCGCCTTTCTCATTAACTGTGCACGTGGTGGACTGGTGAATGAGACAGCATTGGTCCAAGCCTTAAAAAATGGTGAAATCGCCGGAGCTGCCAGCGATGTACTCACCGTTGAGCCACCTAAACAGGGCAATATTTTACTGAATGAGGATATTCCAAATTTGATTATTACACCGCATTCTGCTTGGGGAAGTGTTCAGGCGCGACAGCGTATGCTAGAGCAGCTTGCTGAAAATACTGAAGCCTTTAAACGAGGCCAGCCTATCCGGCAGGTCAATTAGTAAAGAGTTTTAACCAGCCAGCTCATTCCAAAGTATGGGCGCTGCATACTGCTAATTTCTTTTAATATTTTTGCTCAAATATTGTGTAAGCCTGTTAAGCATTTAAAGAAAAGTGTTAGCTCAATATATTTATTTAACTCCATGTAAGTTTAAAGTTCTGTGATTGCATAGCTGGTAGCGCCTGAATGGGGTTGTGAGGGCGCTGTAGTTTGGGAAGCTGTCGATGACTGGCTTAGAGGTTGCTGAATAATAGGCGCCGTTTGTTGCGGTGTACCACCCCATACTTCTCGGGAGCTCTGGATTCTCTGGTTAGCTTGTTGAGCTGCCTGCTGTGTTCCCTGATCCACCTTTTGAATAGTATCTGAGGCAACAGATTTGGTGTTGTTCCAGGCGCGGTCGACATCTGGTTTAATTCTGGCGATACTTTTTTCAGTCACCTTTCCCACTTTCTCCGCAGTATTGATTACGCCTTCTTGTGCTTTATAGGCAAATACATGCAGAAGATTTGGGTTCTCACCATAAGGTGTGACCGGTTTAGTAATCTGTGAAGAGGTCTGAGTAGAATTCGCCTGGGCGAGGAGTGGTACAGCGCCCATAAGAGCGATGAGCAAAAGTATTGGAGTTTTAATATTCATTAAGAATCGACCTCGAATTTGTTAAAGAGCGGTCTGAATTTTTTAGTGTAGCGGATGATGTTTTAAAAACAATGAATATCCTGTGAAGAATCGCTAAAGAAGAATATTGCAGTATCTTATAATTATTTTAATTTAAAAAAGATATAGAGGGTTATACAGCGATTTATGCAGCAACGTCATAGAGGACGTCCTATCTTTTATAAAAACAGGGCGAGTTTGCTAGTTACATTGATCTAGCGCTTCTTTGGCAAAATGATCGCGCAGGGTAACAAAGTTCTTTTGAACATTCGCATCATGCAGATTAAATTTTTCAGCTTTGCTAGTGCCATCACGCTGGAATGTGGCCGAACCGGCATTCATTAATCCCATACCTTTAAATGACCACTGCTCCACAACACGGTTTTCACCAATATCACCTGTAAATTCAATCACGCATTTATCAAGGAATTTGGTCAGTTTTGCCTTATTGTTAGTAGTTGCCGGAACAACTTCAAGATTTTGTACTTCCTGTAAGACGCCAAGATCAAGCTGAGGAATTTTTGGGGCTGAGCTACAGGCTGTAACTGCGATACTCGCAAGACCCATCAACATGAGTGTTTTAAATTTCATATGATTCTTTCTTGTAGAGTGTTGTTAGGTTGAGTATATGAAATATATAGGGATATGCCTATAGTATTTGTCTGGTTTAGCTTAAAAGCGAGTTTTTGAAATTTTATTATTTTCATCTTTGGAATTTTTCTGAAATATGAAAATGAGCACTTAAAGTATATTTCTTAATTATAGAAATTGGATAAAGAGCATAGCGAATGAATAATATCGATGAATTAAAATTTCATAAACAATTTAATACGTATGTAAAGTATACAAGTTTAGCAATCAAAATTTCAAAAAGTGTAGCTGGAAGATTCGTAGATTATAGAAAAGGATGGGCCTCTATCCTTTTTACAAAAATTTGTGTTATTTCGATCTCTTTAAAAAAATTAGCAGATTTGGATACTGGTAAGAAATATAATTCACATTGGGATTTTAATTCAGCATTTACTTTAGCTAGAAATTTAATGGAGTGCTATCAAACATTTTTTTATCTTTGTATTGATAAAATCTCAGAAGATGAAGCATTAGCTAGAAAAAATCTTTTTAATTATCATGATTTTATATCTAGAGAAAAATTATTTAAAGAAATTGGTAAAGAAGAACCGGATAAAGACTTAAAAGACCAATTGATTAAAGAATTAACTAGTACTAAATATTTTCAAAACTTAGAAGAGAAACAACAACGGCATTTTTTAAAGGGGGCTACTGCTTTTTTTCTCAGTCGAGAAGAAATTGAACACAAAATCGGAAATTCAAAATCAGCATTTAAAGTAAATTACCAACTATTATCTACTTATACCCATAGTTTTCCAATGGGGTTCTATAAAATGTTTGAACCAGACCGAGGAACTGGAGTAAAGACACCAATAGAGGAGATATATTCTGCATATGCTTTAGGTTTAGCTGAAGGATATTTGAAATTAGCTATTAATAATATGTTAGAAATTTTCCCTGATTTATATGATAAATTAAACAAGCAAGATAAAGATCTTCTTGAAATAAAAAACCCGCTCTAAAGCGGGTTTTTTAATAAATCACAACTTAGTGCTGCAACACCGAAATATCAGCAACTTTGGTAAACAAATCACGAAGCTGAGCCAGCATACGTAAACGGTTTGCTTTCAGGTCAGTATCATCTGCCATCACCATTACGCCGTCAAAGAACGCATCGACTGGCGCACGAAGAGCAGCAAGTGCAGACAACGCAGCAGTGTAGTCTTTAGCAGCAAATAATGGCTCAACCACAGGCGTAATTTTCGCAAGTTCAGCAAATAATGCTTTTTCAGCATCTTCAACCAGGTTCGCTTCAACTACTAAACCTTCCGGTGCAGCTTCTTTCGCCAGAATATTTGCAACACGCTTGTTTGCAGCAGCCAATGCAGCAGCTTCAGGCAAATTGCGGAAATGGTTAACGGCATTAACCCGCTTGTCAAAGTCAAGCGGAGAAGCAGGTGACATCGCCTGGACTGCCTGAATGACATCTACCTGAACACCTTGGTCTTCATATTTGGCCCGGTAACGGCCTTCAAGGAAGGCAACTGCATCACTACGGGTTTTATTCGGATCAGTAATCAGCGCGCCATAGGCATGCAGGGCAGAGTTCACCAGTGCTTCAATCGTTACATCGAGATTATTTTCAATAATCAGGCGCAAGATACCAATTGCCGAACGGCGAAGTGCAAACGGGTCCTTTGAACCTGTAGGAGCCTGCCCAATTCCAAAAATACCTACCAGCGTATCCAGACGGTCGGCCAGTGCAATCGTAGTGCCAGTTTTGGTTTTTGGTAAAACATCACCTGCAAATTTTGGCAGATACTGCTCACCAAGCGCTTCAGCGACTTCATCGTTTTCACCCTCAAGTCGGGCATAGTATGTCCCTGCAATCCCTTGAAGCTCAGGGAATTCACCTACCAGCTCGGAAGTCAGGTCGCATTTAGACAGCATGGCGGCTCTTTCAGCGTCGGCAACCTGTGCACTTGTAAACTTGGTCAGTTCCACAGCCAGCATTGCGATACGTACAGTCTTGTCCCATAAGGTGCCAAGCTGTGCCTGAAATACCATGTTAGCCAGTTTTTCTGAACGTGAAGCCAGCGGCTGTTTCTGATCCTGCAAAAAGAAGAATTCGGCATCTGACAGACGTGGGCGAACAACTTTTTCATTACCTTCAATAATCTGCTTCGGGTCTTTTGACTCAATATTCGATACGGTAATAAAATAAGGCTGAAGCTTGTGGTCACTGTTGACCAGACAGAAGTATTTCTGGTTATCCTGCATGGTCGTGATTAGTGCTTCTTGTGGAACGGCAAGAAAACGCTCTTCAAAGCTGGCACGCAGAGCTACCGGCCATTCTACCAGTGCAGTTACTTCATCACGCAAGTCAGCCGGTACAATGGCAATTGCATTAACTTCATCAGCGAGAGCTTTTACCTGCTGGTCAATAATGGCTTGACGTTCTTCAAATGAAGCTACGACTTTAGCTGCACGCAGTGCATCCAGGTAGGCATCAGCATTTGCAAGTGTAATTGCGTCTGGTGCATGGAACCGGTGACCATAGGTTACATTAGCGGCTGTATGGTCCTGAATAGTAGCATCAATGACCTGATCATCTTTTAGTAATACTACCCATTTGACTGGCCGTACAAATTCAGTACGGCTGGCTGCTGAGCGCATACGTTTTGCCACAGGCAGATGATCTAAAGCAGTTTGCAGGATTTGTGGCAGTAATACATCCAGACTCTGACCTTTTACATCTTTTAAGTAGCAGACCTTTTCAACTTTACCTGCCTGGAATGTTGATACTTGATCAATACTGATACCCTGACCACGCATAAAGCCTTCTAAAGCTTTGGTTGGTTTGCCTTCAGCGTCATAAGCCGCTTGAACCGCAGGACCATCAAAACGCTTCTGTGTATCTGCTTGTGCACCATCGACATTCACAATTTTAAGGGCTAAACGACGTGGGGCAGCATAAGCTTCGATTGAATCAAAGGCTAGACCAGCATCTTTTAAACCTTTCACTGTTTCTGCCTGTAAGGCATCTCGTAGGGTTTTCAGGCTTTTTGGAGGAAGTTCTTCACAGCCAAGTTCAAATAAAACTGTATGTTTAGACATTATTTGTTCTCCGCTGATTTTTCTGCCTGAGCAGCATCATTTTCCGCTTGAGCTTTAAGCTGGGCCAAGACTTCATCACGCAGATGAGGCTCGGCCATCGGGAAGCCTAGTTTGGCACGGGCCTGTACATAACTTTGTGCAATGGCACGGGCCAGTGTACGTACACGCAAAATATAGCGCTGACGTTCAGTCACAGAAATCGCACCACGTGCATCAAGCAGGTTAAAGTTATGTGAAGCTTTGATCACCTGTTCGTATGCCGGTAGTGGAAGTTCTGCTTCCATTAAACGGCTGGCTTCAGTTTCGTAAAAATCAAATAGTTCAAATAGTTTTTCAACTGGCGCATATTCGAAGTTATAAGTAGACTGTTCTACTTCATTCTGGTGAAACACATCGCCGTAAGTGACCGTACCAAACTGGCCTTTGGTCCAGACCAGATCATAAACCGAGTCTACACCTTGCAGGTACATGGCCAGACGCTCAAGACCGTAAGTAATTTCACCTGTAACCGGATAGCACTCTACGCCACCAACCTGCTGGAAATAGGTAAACTGTGTCACTTCCATACCGTTCAGCCAGACTTCCCAGCCCAAGCCCCAAGCGCCAAGTGTTGGAGATTCCCAGTTGTCTTCTACAAAACGGATATCATGTGTTAGCGTATCAATACCAATAGCTTTTAATGAATCCAGATAAAGCTGCTGGATATTATCCGGATTAGGCTTCAGCACTACCTGGAATTGGTAATAATGCTGTAGACGGTTTGGATTCTCACCGTAACGTCCATCTTTAGGACGGCGTGATGGCTGGACATAAGCCGCATTCCAGGTTTCAGGGCCTAATGCACGCAGAAAAGTCGCAGTGTGGAAAGTACCTGCACCCATTTCCATGTCGTAAGGTTGTAATACGACGCAGCCTTGCTCGGCCCAGTAATTTTGTAAGGCAAGAATTAAGCCTTGAAATGTATCAATATGTGATATGGCGCGACTCATGTAGCATCCACTAGAATATGAGAAAAAATTGTCCCTAAGTATAGGGAATTTGCAGGGGAGTGGCAAAGAATTCTATTTAAGAGTGCGAATCATGAGTTAAAGCAGAATTTTCAAGTCAGACCAGGCTTATTATTAAAATCAGTTCAGCTTTTTTATACAGATAAAATTCCACCAAACAGGTATTTAAACCTGGATTCTAGAAAATAAACCAGCATAAAACCTGATTCAGCTATAGCGAAATTCCTGTCCTTCAACTATTCATCAGTAGGTTTTTAACTTGTTAAAATGTGCAATTGCTGGGGCAGGTTGTGAATCAAAATATTTAAGCAGCAACCAGTAAAAGAATCCGGTCAATAAAGCCATCATATAATAGCCACCACTCAAATAAAGTTCCCAGCCCATTGAAATATTATGATTGAGTATGAGCTGCAACAAAGTCAGCATAATTAACCATACACTTATAGAGCCGACTAAAATAATTCCCAGATTTAGATGAAATTTGAGCTGTATAAGCTGAGATAAGCCGTAAGCAAACGGTAATGCTAAAATACAGTAAACTGCATAAATCATAACAGCTACAAACAGAATACTGACTACAGAGGATAACTGGCCTGCACCATTGGCGGCTGCCGAGAAAATTAAAATCACCAGCAGGCTTGGTATCGGTGCCAGAAGCAAAGAGCGTATTAAAGCTGTATTGCTATAGATTTTATTGTTCATATCATCCAGTCTTGATTAATCCCTGATCAATTATGAGTAAATAACAGAGCCAAGTAAGTATAAAGCTGAGAAAAGTTAAGTAACGCTAAGAAGCGTTGTGACTGCTTTACAAAAAAACCAATATTGTAAAGATATAAAATCAATGCACCTTAATAAGGCTTAGGCGTATACTCGCCCTGTTTTTTATCTAACAAGAACAGGTTGTGCAGTGAGTAATTCACAGTTTTGGCTAGACACCCTTAAACCTAATTTTAAAACGCTGCCTTTAAAAGAGCGCTTACTCTGTGGTTGTGGCGCTCTGCTGGGACTGGCGATTTCATCAATTATTAGCTGGTATACACTGGGCGGAATCAATGCCTGGTATATTGCACCCATGGGTGCTTCCTCGGTTTTATTATTTGCAGTGCCGGCCAGTCCACTGGCGCAGCCCTGGAACATGGTGGTGGGCAATACCATTGCCGGATTAATTGGTGTCAGTTGTGCTTTATGGATTCCTGATCTTACTTCTGCGTTTAGCTTGGCCGTTGGTCTGTCTATTTTCTTGATGATGACTACAGATTCATTACATCCGCCTAGCGGAGCTGTAGCAATTACGGCAGTTTTAGGTGGCGAGGGTGTACATCATCTGGGTTATCAATTTTTATTTTATCCCGTATTACTAAATTCGGTTTTATTGCTGGGTTTTGCTATTTTTTTTAATCGTCTGCTAGGGCGGCATTATCCTTATCCACGGCAGGTAAATGAGCGTTCCAAAGACCCGACGCCTACCCAGAAGGTGACCATTCAGCCACAGGATATCCAGCAGGCACTTGAGCATCAGACCGAGCTTCTTGATATCAGTCAGTATGACTTGGAAAAAATTATTCTAGAAGCCCAAGAACGGGCAAATGAACGTATAGTTTTACACTATCACTGTCGTGATATTATGAGCCGTGACGTCATTGTACTGCATGAAAACGATGATATTCATAAAGCCTTAGACAAGTTCAAACAGGTCAATTTAATGAGTCTGCCCGTAGTGAATGCCTCAGAGCATTTGGTGGGTACACTTGCGTTATATGATGTGGTTGAGTGGTTTAAGCGCGGTGCAGATTACCGGGCATCATGGGAGTATCTGGTAAAACAGATTATGAACCGTAAGGTGGTGACAGTTCACCCTGAACAGCCAATTCAAGATTTGGCGCCCTATTTTGTAGAGAAATCTTTTAACTATATACCTGTAGTTGAAGCAGAACAGTTAATTGGAATTATTAGCCGGGCAGATATGATTGCAGCTATGCAGCAAGAAATTCTGCATTTGCGCCAGAAACCATAATTTATAGATAGATAAATAAAAAGGCTACGGCTGTCTAGGGGCACAACCGTAGCGACCAAACCACTTAGAGAGGAGAGCGATTTAGCGTTTTACTTTATGTTCATCATAAACAGTACGTACTGGCTGCTGATAATTTCGTGGCGGTGCATCCAGACGATAATCACGTTTAGGCATCAATAGCCATAAAATCAGATAAACCAGAATTCCAGGAAAAGCTGCACTCATAATCGAGATCAAGACAAAAATGATGCGCAGCAGATTGGCATTCCAGCCAAAACGTTCTGCAATACCGCCCATTACGCCGGCAATCATGTTTTGTCGGTTAGAACGATATAAGCCAGAATCTGACATCGAAGTCTCCTCGCTGTAAAAAATAAATCTGATAACGAAAAAATCATTACCCTCGATATTTATATAGTGATGAATGAATACCTTTTAAAGACGTATGTTCAGTAACTTGGTTAAGTTATGTAAGCAGGAGTTCAAATTTCTATAATTTGACCACTAAAATACCCTTAAAGTTATTTCCAACTCAGGAAGTCGACTTTATTTTTATTGGTATGCCTTCTCTACTCTTTTGAGTATTTAATTTAACTTGAGCGACAATGGTATTGAAACGCCTGATTTTAATGATAAAAGTGTATTGAAAATACATTTATTGGCCTGTATAAGCCGAATGTCGTCGGACCAACAAGTGAGTGATGAATAGAAAAATGCCTGTTCTAGCCAGAGTCTGTACCATTGTGTTATTAGGCGCATTGATGGGTGGCTGTGATCTCTCACAGTCAGAAACACGGGAAAGCTCACCTCTAAGTCAGGGTCAGCTCCCTTCTTTGAATAATATAAATTATACTGATGAAAGTTTGGTGACAGGCCGAAAACTGACTGAGGTTGCAGGCCGTGCGTCTTTGCCAGTACTGCAAAATGAGCAGAATGAAGAAGTACGCAGTACAAATTTACAGTATGCAGGACGTTACTATACGCAAGTTCCCTGTCAGGATGCTTTTGTAAATTGTGGCAAAGGAAGGGCAGAATATATTTTAAATTTGCTGCCTGATGGCAGTGCCCACCGTATGATCGCTACATTTGGCCGGGTGCAACCTGGCGTAGACAGGCCTGATATAGCGCAGCGCCGTTTTTATCGCAAAGATCACTGGTCTGTTGATCAGGCTAAGAATGAAATTATTGTGCACCTCGCTGAAGGGATCAATTTTTATTATCGTGTTGATCCCAAGCAGAATCTGGTCATGAATCTCTATAAGACCTTGCATGCTAATGATCAGCGGGTAATACAGACTTTTATACAGCAGCATCCATTACCTGAACAGCCCTATAAACTGGTCAAAGATGCAGTAGAGTTTTAAGACTTGGAATAATTTAGAATCAATAATAGTCTGAAGTTAAAAAGAGCGCCTAAGCGCTCTTTTTAAAGAATAACTTATATTGAAATGATGAGCTTAGTAGTCAAAGCTGAAATGTTCAGCTGCCAGAGAAGTCATGGTGCGTGAAGGATTCACCATAGCTTCAGCATGACCTTGTGCACGTGGCAGCATACGCTCGAAATAGAAGTCTGCAACCTTGATTTTAGCTTTATAGAATTCAGGAGTTTCTTTACCTTCACCCGATTCAAGTTTTTCTGAAGCCACTGCAGCCTGCTGGGCCCAGAAATAAGCCATCATGGCGTATCCAGAGAACATGAGATAATCAAAAGAGGCACTTGAAACAATATCCCGGTCTTTACGTGCAGCCAGCATGATACGTACAGTAAGAGCATTCCACTGAGCACAGATTTTAGTCAGGTCCCAGGCAAAACGGCGCATATATTTGTTGCGTGCATGACGGCCACTGAATTTTAAAATTTCAGCGGTATAATCACGAACGACTTTACCTTTAGAAGACAGCAAAACTTTACGGCCAATCAAATCCAGTGCTTGCACACCGGTTGTACCTTCATACAAGGTGGCAATCCGTGCATCACGAACGATCTGCTCCATGCCCCATTCTTTGATATAACCATGACCACCAAAGACCTGCATACCATGGTTAGCTGCTTCAAGACCAAGTTCGGTCAGAAAGCCTTTTAAAATAGGCGTATAAAAACCGAGTTTATCATCGTATTCTTCATATTCAGCATTGTCACCACGGGTAAGGGCATCTGTCATTTTATCGGCAAGCTGTGCAGCATGATAAATCATGGCACGGCCACCTTCGGCAATAGCTTTTTGTGTTAGTAGCATACGGCGTACATCAGCATGATGAATAATCGCATCAGCAACTTTTTCCGGATCTTTTTTACCGGACAGGGCACGCATTGACATGCGCTCTTTGGCATAAGGCAGTGTGCCTTGGAATGAAAGTTCAGCATGTGCAATACCCTGAACCGCTGTCCCGATCCGGGCAGTATTCATAAAGGTAAACATGGCATGCAGCCCTTTATTTTGTTCACCAATCAGATAACCGGTAGCATTATCAAAGTTGAGTACTGCTGTTGCAGAGGCCTTGATACCCATCTTGTGCTCAATTGAACCGCAGTTCACTGCATTGCGCTCACCGACATTTCCTTCAGCAGTTGGGAGGAACTTCGGTACGATGAACAGTGAAATACCTTTTGTACCCGCAGGTGCATCTGGCAGACGAGCAAGCACGATGTGTACAATATTTTCAGTCAGGTCATGTTCACCCGCAGAAATAAAGATTTTGGTACCGGTTATTTTATAGGTACCATCAGCCTGAGGTTCAGCTTTAGTCTTTAATTGACCCAGATCAGTACCGCATTGGGGCTCAGTCAAACACATGGTCCCTGACCAGGTACCTGCAACCAGAGGTGGCATATAAATATCTTTCTGCTCTTCAGTCCCGAATTGCAAAATAGTATTCATGCAACCCATGCTTAAACCTGGATACATGGTAAACGCCCAGTTGGCTGTGCCCATCATTTCCGACTTGATCAGATTGAGTGACATAGGGAGACCCTGTCCACCATACTGCTCCGGATAAGACAATCCCTGCCAGCCGCTTTGTACAAACTGGTCATATGCTTCTTTATAGCCTTTAGGGGTAGTGACTTCACCGTTGTTCCAGTGACAGCCTTCATCATCGCCGGTTTGATACAGGGGGGAAATTACATTTTCACAGTAATCTGCTGCACCTTCTAGAATCATATCGACGGTATCACTATCAGCCAGTTCACCATTGGATAAAGTCTGGTAATGGGCTGGATAATCAAAAACTTCATTCATCAAGAAGCGTGTATCACGAAGGGGAGCTTTATATGCTGGCATGGGTCTTAATCCTAATCTAGAAATTGTTTTGGATTATCTGGTGTATGTATTCAATTATTCATAAATTCTATAAAAATACATTGATATGACAGCAAAATTAAAATGTCAGAAAAGCTAATCTAAGCACAATTGCCAATCTTAAAAGGACTTGAGCTTGTTAAAATAAGCCGGATTATCTGTACAGATTAATTTGCAGTTTTTTTAGTTTAAATTATAAATAAATAAGGTGTTTAGAAAAACCTCATGAAATTACAATATTTAACCTTGTGCCTGTTAGGTTTAAGTCTGGGGGCGTGTACACAGCATGTCATTAAAACCAGTCCAGATGCTGCTAAAAGTGCTGGACAGCGCGCGATACATGGTCTTAATTCCATGCTTGAAACCTCGAGCTATGATTATCGTGGCCAGTTCTTAGTAAAAGCATCTGCGTTACAAGATATAACTAAAACTCAGGAGGAACAGAAGAAATCGGATCGGTTCGACCACACATTGCAAAAGCAGATTGACCAGTTTTTAAAGAAACAGCATATTTCTCTTACAACACAACAAAAGCAGCAACTTTATCAGGCAATGTATAAGGACGCTGATCGTTATAGAGCAGCGAGTACAGCTTCCGGGCGCCAGTTTGATGTTTGGGCGTTAAATCTGCTGAGTAATATTCAGTTTGATTATGCTGGTTCGGTACATTATCGCCAGAAACTGGCGTCTCTTAATCTAACGGCAACCTATAAAAAACCGACTCTGCTGGTACAAGCCAAAATTCCAATGGTCGTGGACTTTAAAGACTATAAGTTCTATAGCAATTATTTTGCGCTTATGCCTTATCTGGTCAATCAAGACAGTCAGAGCAGCTTTGCCTATATTGACTTTTCCAAATATAAAAGTGATATCAATAAAGTAAACCTGCAAGAGCTGGCTGAGTACATTAAGCAGATGAATGCAGTCGCTTACTTGCTAGCAGAGCCGCAACAGATACATTCGCTCGCTCTAACGGCTCAAGACCGTCAACAAGGCCTGGTTGAGAAAGTCCGGTTAGATACCACTCTTGAAGCTATTTCTTTACAATCAAGTCTGTTTAGTCAGCTCAACAAAGGGTACTTATCTCATACCGTCTTAGGTATGCCAGTACAGTCTAAAGACAATCAAATAGCAACCGATGCTGCTAGAGAAAAGGATGACTTTTCACACAAGGTAGAACTGGATGTTTTATCTTCTGAAATAGGTGGTAGCGCCGAAACAGAAGCTTACCAGTCACGTGTATTATTAACCCAGTTGGTTAATGAGCACTTGAACCAGTTACAACATCCTGATATGGCAACAGACAGTGCTGTTGAAACCAGTTGTATAACGGACAGCCACAAGAACTGCAGAGATGCAGCCCAACTGACAGAAGATTCTGGACGTTTAGATACTGCTAAAGAGCAGACGTATACAGCGGCTGAAGAGGAAGCGAGCGGTTACCTAACCAAAGAGGAATGTCAAGCATTGCTTCAACAGCCTCAGCAGGTTGCTATGGGGCAGCTGAATGCTTGTCGAAATGAGTATGGTTTAGATGTTTTTCAAAAAAATGTAAAAGATAAGGGAACACTTTATAGTCTCAATGAAGCTTTGCTGAATTTACAGAAGGTATTTACCCCTTATGAAAAACGGCAGTTGACTACAGCTGAGGAATTTACCGGTTTATGGAAGAATCACCAATCCGATATACAGCAGGCAATGAGGGGACTTCATCGGCAGACACCGTTACAGGTGGATGTTGGACTAGACCAGCAGGGCCGGGTAGTACAGATTAAATATGGCTTGCAGTACACAACACAAAAATATGGTGTACTGGATGTAAAAGCTGACATGGATATTTTAAATTATGGTAATGCTACCAAAATTGACCGTGCCCAGTTGCGTAATGCCAAGTCGATTGAGGAAGTCAGTAAAGGCTCAATGTTTGAAAACCTGATTAAAGGAGTGGGGCGCTCTATGGGTGAAGATGAGTCATCCAGAACCAATACTCATAATGAAATGCCTGATTTTGAGCAGCAGGTACATAAGCTGGCAGAAAAGACTTACGCCCGTACTCATTCTTACCAGCAAACTTATCAGACTGTTTTCCTGATGGAACTGGCAGTTCAACAGCCAGAACTGCTGAAGAATTACAGTCCGCAGGCATTACAAGAAATTTCTCAGGTTTATGCGTATCGTTATCAGGACGTTGATCAGAACACACCAGATACACAAGAACTGGCAAAAATTAAAATCTTGCAGGAAAAACATCAGCTCAAGGAAAGTATCCAGTTTGATGAGGTCTTGGGTAAAAGCGTAGACAAAATGGTCTCGGAAGTGATTGCAGGTGCTGAAGACCGTCAAAACTGGAACAAGCTGGCAACCCAGTACAAACAGCCCCAAGCTCTCTTTATTCAGTATTATATACAGCGTTTTAATGAGGAATATGAAGTTGAGCCAGCTAGCCGTCCCTTTCTGAAAGCAGCCGCAACAGTACTGGCGCGTGCATATAAAGACACTACCCAGAATAATCTTTCGGTAAGAAGTATTCAGCAGCTGACTTTAGATCAGGCCGATTATATTGACTTCGATTTATACCAAGAGACTTATCAAAAATTAAAGCAGCATGTTAAATAAGGCAGTTTAATTCTCTATTCTAAAAAGAACCTCAGTTGAGGTTCTTTTTATATTTAATCTAGAAAATCCTGCAATTCCGGTTTAACACCGTGCCAGATTGAAAATGATTCAATTGCTTGTCCAACGAGCATGCCATACCCATCGGCATACTTTACTCCGCGTGCTTTGGCTTGGTCCAGAAAGCTTGAAGCTTTGCCATAAGCCATCTCATAGGCATAGTGAAAGCTCAGACTTTCAGGTAGAACCAGTGCTTCACCAGTTAAACTAGCTGAAGTTGCATTAATCACTAAGTCAAAGTTTCCACTCAGTTCGTTTAATGCCATGGCCTGCAACGTGGTTTGTGGTACGGCTTGCTGCAAATCCTGAACCAGCTGTTCAGCACGACTTAAGGTACGGTTAGCTATAACAATCTTTCTGGCACCTGCCTGAGCCAGAGGATATATCACACCGCGAGTAGCGCCACCTGCCCCAATAATCAGAATTTGACTATTTTTTAATGGCCAGCCCAAAGCAGTAATGGCAGCCACTAAGCCCTGCCCATCGGTATTGTCTCCATATAGCTGGTCATTTTCCCGCCATAATGTATTGACTGCTTTGGCAATCTTGGCACGTTCAGTCAGTACATCACATAAGGCAAATGCTTCTTCCTTAAAAGGGACCGTCACATTCATGCCTCGGCCACCTTGTGCAAAAAAAGCTTCAACCGAAGTTTTAAATGCATCAGGTGCTGCCAGTCGTTTAACATAATTTAGGTGAATGCCGGTTTTCTGGGCAAAAGTCTGGTGAAGCTCAGGAGAGCGGGACTGCTCAATCGGATTACCAATGACGGCAAACTGCTGATTCATCTCACAGTATCCATTAAATGAAATGCAGACAATATACGTCAATCAGTAATTTTTGCCCACTGAAGTTAAAAACGGTTTCAATCAAAACTGAAAGCTGAAAATAAATAAAATCTTTAATCTGACTTAAGGGTCACAAATCGAGCGGATAACATCAATGAGGACCGTAACCAGACTTAAAGCCAGTGCAATACCAGCAATCACACTGACTGTTATGGATACGCCATCTGAGATCGTATTATCAGAGACAATTGTTACAGCGATGGAACATAGAAGAATAGAGAAAATACACCATGACAAAATCACAGTATGATTATTTGATTTTCTTAACATTATTTTGCTCAAGATAACCTGTTTAATAGTAGCGGTATAACTCGGCAGACATATCATTACCTTTTCATAGGTAAGAGCGACAACCGGGCCTAAAGAAATAGGCTAATGTATTCTCTTCATAAACATGCAAATATGCACCAAGAGAACTGATCTATAATCAGGATCAATAGCCTGACCAAGTACATAAAGTGTACCTGATATTTTTTAATTTATAAGTATTAAAATGCTAATGAATGAAACACTATGTGAAGCTGTTTAACAAAGTGCAAAGATGTAATTTAAAATTGCATAAAAAAGCTGCTTTAAATAAAGCAGCTCCCATACTTTAAATGCTGAATATTATTGCAGTTCATTCAGCCAGTCATGAGGTTTTAAATAATAATCAGTCAGGCGTTTTTCTGGCGAATCCTGTTCCCATTCAGGGCGATATGACCAAGCGGCCAGATTTGGCAAACTGACCAGAATGGATTCAATTCGTCCGCCAGTTTGCAGGCCAAACAGAGTGCCACGGTCATAGACTAGATTATATTCAACATAGCGACCACGACGGTACAGCTGGAATTCACGCTGTGCTTCAGTATAAGGTTTTTCTTGGTTCTTTTGAAAAATTGGTAAAATCGCCTCAAGGTAACCGTTACCTACAGCTTGTATATATTTAAAGCAGGTTTCAAAATCCCACTGGTTTAAGTCATCAAAAAACAGGCCCCCTACTCCGCGTTGTTCGTCACGGTGCTTCAGGTAAAAGTAGTCATCACACCATTGTTTATGTTCGGTGTATACCTCTTCACCAAAAGGATGGCAGAGATCATGGGCTTTCTGGTGCCAAGCCCGTACATCTTCATCATCTGGATAAAAGGGAGTAAGGTCAAATCCCCCACCAAACCACCAAACCGGATCTTGGCCTTCTGGTTCAGCAATAAACAGACGGACATTTGCATGTGAGGTTGGGACATTCGGATTTTTAGGATGAATGACCAGTGATACGCCTAGAGCCTGTGCTTTGGCACCTGCAATTTGAGGATGACGTTCGGTAGCTGATGCTGGAAGTCTGGAGATATTGATGTGAGAGAACATCACTCCACCTTTTTCAATCACTTCGCCATTTTGCAATACGCGCGAGCGCCCACCACCACCTTCAGGGCGCTCCCAGTCATCAATTACAAATTGCGCCGTTCCGCCGCCGGCCTGTTCCCGCTGCTCTAACCCGGCACAGATACGTGCCTGCAGATCAAGAAGAAATTCACGAACACGTTGAATATCAGCTGAAGTTGGATTCTGCATGATGACCCTCGAGGGAGAAATAAAAAAGGTTAATCACATCAAAGCATAAAGACATAGAAAAAGTAAGGGATTTTTTCTAATAATATTGAAAAAATCCCTTAAGTTTTTATTTTATCTGGTTTAAAGAAAGTGAATCAGAAGTCATCTTTTTTATAAAGATGTGACATGCGCTTATGTTTAGTTTTTAAATATTCTTCATTAAATGGATTTAAGCCCACAGTTAATGGAATACGGTCTACCACGTTTATACCCTGATCCTGCAGCGCTTTAATCTTTAATGGATTATTGGTGATCAGACGTACCTGTTTAACTCCAAGATGATTAAGCATAATTGGACACATATCATAATGACGCGCATCTGCGGGCAGATTTAGCATTAAATTGGCATCGACAGTATCATGACCCTGATCCTGCAGGGCATAGGCACGGATCTTGTTAGTCAGGCCAATCCCGCGTCCTTCCTGACGCAAATACAGGATCACACCTTGACCTGCTTCATTGATTAACTGCTGGGTCGCCTGTAATTGTGGACCGCAATCGCATTTAAGTGATGCAAAGGCATCTCCAGTAAGACATTCAGAGTGAATACGGACCAGCACCGGGCCATTTGGCGGAGTTTCCAGCCCTTTGGAAAGTGCCACATGTTCCTCACCGGTCTCCGGATCCTGAAATACACTGATCTTGAACTCACCAAACTTGGTGGGTAATTTGGATGTGGCAACAAATTCAATCGGCACAGCTCAGCTCGTCTTTGTCATAGAAAATCGCTAAAGTATAGCCTAATGCTCGGCTATTGGTAGAATTGCGATACTGAAATTATTGATAAGATTTTCTTTTTTGTAGAAAGCACACAATAATAGTTGATAAATAGTAAGATTATTCAGGATAATCCTGTGCACTAAACAACGCCCTATGAGATAATGCTCGAAATTACGTCGCTAGAAATGTGGCTGATGGAAGGTGATTTCTTTCGATAATTTATCGATTTAACCCGTTTACCTAGCTTAGATTTGCCCGGCTTTAGAAGGCTTTGCCACATATGCTGTATACCGAAATTCCCACTCAACGCCCCGTAATCTCCTTGTTAGAGGGTATTGATCATCCACAACAATTACGTGAGCTTCGCCAAGAACAACTGGCTCAGGTTGTAGATGAATTGCGTCAATATATTTTATATGCGGCCGGACAAAGTGGCGGGCACTTTGGTGCAAACCTGGGTGTAATTGAACTGACCGTCGCCCTGCATTACTGCTTTAATACACCAGATGACCGCTTGATCTGGGATGTAGGTCATCAGGCCTATCCGCATAAAGTACTGACTGGCCGGCGCGAACAAATTACTACAATTCGTGCCAAAGATGGTCTGGCAGCCTTTCCTGCACGAGATGAATCTGAATTCGATACTTTTGGTGTGGGACATTCATCCACAGCAATTTCTGCCGGCCTGGGTATGGCACTTGCACGTCGTTATCAAAACAATCCGTGTGAAGTGGTATGTGTGGTGGGCGACGGTGCCATGACTGCGGGCATGGCTTTTGAAGCCATGAATGACGCAGTGGCTCATGATGCTGATCTGATCGTAGTGCTCAATGACAACGACATGTCAATCTCGCAAAGTACCGGCGGTTTTGCAAAACATCTGGCTGCAATCTGGGAAAAGGGACAATTTGTCAATGTTGATGAAAATGGTGAGGCTTATGTACAGCCGCACCCACAGTGGATTTATAATTCACGTCTGCATCAATCAGCGACCAGTGCGGCTGATAACCTGTTCAAAGCTATCGGATTTAACTATTTTGGTCCTTTTGATGGTCATAATATCGACCAGCTGGTTCAGGTGTTTAATGCCCTGAAAAAACGCAAAGGCCCACGTCTGGTTCACATATATACCAAGAAAGGAAAAGGGTTTACACCTGCCGAAGCTGATCCGATTACTTATCATGCTATTAGCAAGTTGCCTGCCCAACCAACCTTGGCGACTAAAAAGGCTCCACCTAAATATTCGGAGATTTTTGGGCAGTGGTTATACGACCAGGCAGCGCAGGATAAGCGTCTCATGGCAATCACGCCTGCCATGTGTGAAGGTTCGGGTATGGTTGATTTTGCTCGGGACTATCCGGAACGCTTCTTTGATGTGGCAATTGCAGAGCAGCATGCCGTCACGCTGGCTGCCGGTATGGCTTGTGAAGGCCTCAAGCCTGTCGTGGCCATTTATTCTACTTTTCTGCAACGCGGTTATGATCAGCTGATTCATGATGTCGCATTACAGAATCTGGATGTTACTTTTGGAATTGACCGAGCCGGTCTGGTAGGTGAAGATGGCCCAACCCATGCAGGGGCTTATGACTATGCTTATATGCGGACTATTCCAAATATGATCATTATGGCGCCTAAAGACGAGAATGAATGTCGTCAGATGCTACATACAGCCTATGTCTATCCAGGACCTGCTGCGGTACGTTATCCACGGGGTTCAGGCTTAGGGGTAAATGTTCAGCAGGAAATGAGTTTGCTGGAGCTTGGCCGTGCTGAATTACTGGCTGAGTTTAATCCGCATTATGAGCAGCAGATCAGTATTCTGGCGTTTGGAAGCCGGGTACAGGCTGCATTCGAAGCAGGACAGGAACTGGCCGCTGCGCACAAACTTGGTGTTCGTGTAGTCAATATGCGTTTCGTGAAACCGCTAGATGAAGAAATTATTCAACAGCTGGCCGGACAGACCACATTATTTGTAACTGTAGAAGAACATGCAGTGATGGGCGGCGCAGGTAGTGCTGTTAATGAGTTCCTGGCCAAGGCCCTTCTTGTGAAGCCAGTGTTAAATCTAGGGCTGGCAGACAGCTTTATGCCACAGGCTTCTCATGCGCAAATGTTAGAGGAAAGCGGCCTCGATGCACTCGGTATTCAGCGCTCAATTGCACAGTGCTGGGCTAAGCTGACTTTACATCCTTAAAACAGGCTCTAAAATTTAACAACATTTTCTCCCTAAAAGCGCATTCATTTGATAAAATGAATGCGCTTTTATGCACTATTCTTTGTCAAAATTTTTCTATTCTGTAGTGGGTGTTCAATGGAACCTATGGTGGTGATGGCTGCGCGTGCGGCTCAAACAGTTGGTCAAGAGCTTTTAAAAGCGCATCAAAATCGTCATAAGCTCGATCTACAAGTGGAAGAAAAAGGAATTGATGGTCCAGTAACGCGTGTAGACCGTTATCTGGAACAGTTAACTATCGATACACTTCGTAAAAGCTACAAAAATCACAGTTTCTTGGGTGAAGAGTTCGGTCTTCAGGAAGGAAAAGGTCACGATGCCGACTGGTGCTGGGTGATTGATCCACTGGATGGAACTTTAAACTTTATTCATGGTTTTCCGCATTTCTGTATTTCTCTTGCTGTTCAGCATAAAGGGATTACCCAGCATGGCGTAATCTACGATCCGGTAAAAGATGAGTTATTCTCTGCCAGCCGTGGCCGCGGAGCAATGATGAACCAGCGCCGCATTCGTGTAAATGTTAAGGACAGCCTGGACAATACCTTCCTGGCAGTAGGTCATCCTTACCGTACTCAGCGTGCTGGTGAAGTAGTATCTTATGCCGAGCAGCATTTTGCTTCTTTGCTGGCTGTGACTAAAGCTGGTGCACAAATTCGCCGTGGCGGTTCTGCTGCGCTGGACTTGGCTTATGTGGCTGCTGGCCGCTTTGATGGCTTTTTTGAAGTTGGCCTGAAGCCTTGGGATATTGCAGCAGGTGAGCTCTTGGTTAAAGAGGCGGGTGGTACTGTAGTGGATGCGCGTGGTGGTTCTGAATCCATGTCAAATGGACAGGTCTTGGCATCTTCAATGAAAATGTTAAAACCGTTGATGCAAACTGTAGTTCCTGCTTGGGGCGATGCAGCTAAATAAACTCTGCAATAACGTTTAAAAAGCCCTCAATTGAGGGCTTTTTACTTACTGGTACGATGTATATATTAAGGTTTGTTTCTCTATACAAGTTTCCACAAATGCTGAATTAAGGTTTTTAAAAATTAATTGTATAAAAAATAATCAAAATTTACTTAAAAATGAGTCAATTACTGCTAAAATCGCTCTTTGTTTTAGATTTAATCGAAAAAAATGATTACTTTTTAAAATGTTTCTGGTATCATGCTGTCACGCACTTAAATTTCCGTTCATTACCTGAACATTCTCTTCTAATCATTGTGTATGCGCGTACTGTCCATAGAGAGGACTATTCCTCGCGCCCCAATCGCTTAAGCGATTCTTTCAGGTTGCGGCCGTAATCATGCGTGCGTTTAATCCACATCGTCGTTATTCGGATCGCTGCTGAATTCTATATTTTTTCAGCTTCTAGTCGCTGTGCCGCTTTGTGCCGATGTCCATATTTGTATTTATTAAATGGAGCACCCAAAACAGGGTGAACACTCTCTATGAGCAAAACTTTTGCTGAATTTTCTTTACATGAATCTCTTACCCAAGCACTGACAGACTTGGGCTTTACAGCGCCAACTGCTGTACAAGAACAGGCGATTCCTGCTGCCTTAGAAGGTAAAGACCTTCTTGTTTCAAGCCAAACTGGCTCTGGTAAAACTGCGGCATTCTTACTGCCAACATTAAATGCTCTTGCTGATCAAGATACTTTCCTGCCGTTTAAAGAACGTATGCGTGCAGTGACTCAACCAAATATTCTGGTGATTTCGCCTACTCGTGAATTAGCCCAGCAGGTTTGTCAAGATGCAATCGCGCTGGTACGTCACATGAAAGGTGTACGTATTGCTGCGATCATGGGCGGTATGCCTTTTGGTAAACAAATCCAGCAGTTAAAAGGTGCGCAGGTTGTAGTGGCCACTCCAGGCCGTCTGCTTGACTTGGTAAACCGTCGCCAGATTAAACTGGATAAAGTTGATGCGTTAATTGTAGATGAAGCTGACCGTATGCTTGACTTGGGCTTCTCTGAAGACCTGGAAGCGATCAGCGAACTTGCTCTAAACCGCAAGCAGACTTTAATGTTCTCTGCAACTTTTGCTGATCGTATTATTCGTCTTGCTGAATGCATGATGAAAGATCCAATGCGTATTGCTATTGAAACAGGTCATTCAACCAATACTGACATCACCCAGACATTACACTGGACTGATGGTTTTGAGCACAAGAAAAAACTGCTGACTCACTGGTTAGAAGACGAAACTCTGGATCAGGCTGTTGTGTTTGCAAGCACTCAAGAAGATACCGACATGCTGGCTGAAGAACTGGCTGAAGCGGGTCACTCTGTTGTTGCATTACATGGTGCGATGCCACAAACCGTACGTAACCGTCGTCTGCGCAGTATTCGTGAAGGCCGAGCTAAAATTCTAGTGGCAACTGATGTAGCTGCGCGTGGTCTGGATGTACCAACCATTTCGCACGTAATCAATTTCGGTTTACCGATGAAGCATGAAGATTATGTACACCGTATTGGTCGTACTGGTCGTGCTGGCCGTACCGGTAAAGCCATTACACTGGCAACTTACCGTGAACGTGGCAAGATCCGTGCTTTGGAAGATTACCTGGAAACTCGTCTGAATGTTTCAGAAATTGAAGGCCTAGAGCCATCCCCACCACCGGCTCGTCCGCGTCGTGAAGGTGGTGGCGGTAAACGCCCGGGCGGCCGTGATGGTGGTCGTGGCGGTTTTGGTGGTGGTCGCCGCTTTGAAGGTGAATCAAACTTCAAACGTCGTGAAGGCGGTCGTGACGATCGTCCTCGTCGCAGTTTTGATGATAAACCGCGTGGCGAACGTCCATTTGGTGATGATCGTCCTAAGCGTGATTTTGGTGACCGTCCAGCCCGCCGTGATTTTGGCGACCGTCCACAGCGCAGCTTTGATGACAAGCCACGTGGTGAGCGTAGCTTTGGTGGTGCTGAACGCCCACGTCGTGAATTTAATTCAGACCGTCCACAACGTAGCTTTGGTGATCGTCCGCAATCACGCAGTTTTGGTGGTGAAGACCGTCCACGTCGCAGCTTTGATGACAAGCCACGTGGCGAGCGTAATTTTGGTGGCGATCGTCCACGTCGTGAAGGCGGTTTTAATGACAAACCACGTTTTGACTCAAATGATGACAACCGTGGAAACCGCGTAGATTATAAACCACGCACTGGTGGATTCCGTGCTGCGGGCGACCGTAGTGAGCGTCCAGCCGGTGGAGACCGTCCACGCCGCAGTTTTGATGACAAACCGCGTGGCGAGCGTAGCTTTGGTGGTGAAGACCGTCCACGTCGCGACTTTGGCAGTGAACGTCGCCGTAAATTTCAAGACTAAGCTGTAATAAAATAAAAAAGCCAGTTCCTGAACTGGCTTTTTTATACTTTTAATTTAATTAAGTTTAATGGGACAACATCTTATTTTTATAAAAATAAAGAACCAATAAAAAAGAAGCAGTATCAAACGATTTATTTTGTATATGTCACTTTAAACTTCTTGAATATCAAGTTATAGCTTTCAAGTTTAAGTCTTTTCAAATCTCATTATTTGAATCAAATAGAATGATCTTAGCATTTTTTCTTAATCCTTTGGCACTCTCATAGGACAAATTGTTAAAATACAACCAAGTTTTAATGGTTCGATGCTATAGTAGGCGAGCTGAAAAAGGCAGGAAATTCTCAGTTATGAATTACCCAAGTTCTCTTGATACTCGGCCCCTGATTGAAATCAGGAACCTGAGTTTTAAACGTGGGGAACGTATCATTTATGACAATGTTAGTTTAAGCATCCGTCGTGGTCAGATTACTGCAATCATGGGCCCTTCCGGTACGGGTAAAACTACCTTACTACGCCTGATTGGTGGTCAACTTACACCTGATCAGGGCGAGATATTGCTTGATGGCCATAACATTGCCAAAATGTCGCGTTCAGAGCTGTTTAAAGCGCGTGCTCGTATGGGGATGCTGTTTCAAAGCGGTGCATTGTTTACAGATATGACTGTATATGAAAATGTCGCATTTCCATTGCGTGCTCACACGCAGTTGCCCGAGCACCTGATTACTGAACTTGTTGCA
Organism: Acinetobacter sp. UBA6571; assembly: GCF_002434085.1. NCBI lineage: Bacteria > Pseudomonadati > Pseudomonadota > Gammaproteobacteria > Moraxellales > Moraxellaceae > Acinetobacter > Acinetobacter sp. UBA6571. The sequence goes on from NZ_DJJJ01000035.1 coordinate 200,098, forward strand.
CTTAAACTCGAGTCAGTCGGTTTGCGTGGTGCCGAACAAATGATGCCTTCCGAACTCTCAGGTGGCATGAACCGTCGTGTTGCACTGGCGCGTGCGATTGCTCTTGATCCTGAACTGATTATGTATGATGAGCCCTTTGCAGGACAGGACCCGATTGTCATGGGGGTACTTACCCGCCTGATCCGTTCTTTACGTGAAGCACTAGATCTGACGACAATTGTGGTTTCACATGACGTTGCTGAGACTCTTTCAATTGCTGATTATATCTATGTAATTGCAGAGGGCAAGATTCAGGGTGAGGGTACACCTGAACAGTTACAGGCTGATGCTTCACCCTTTGTTCGCCAGTTTTTAACTGGTGCTGTGGAGGGGCCTGTGGATTACCAATTTAGCAATCAGGCTTATCTGAAAAATGAGGTTGGTTCATGAATGCCATTGCCTGGTTAGGCCGACTTGTTATTGAACGGGTGCGTGGTATTGGTGTAGCAACCTTGATGTTGCTGCAGATTATATTTTCATTGCCGACCTGGCTTGGGGTAAAACTATTTATTTACCAGATGTACCGGGTTGGGGTGATGTCGCTATTGATTATTACGGTCTCTGGACTCTTTATTGGATTGGTATTAGGGCTGCAGGGCTATTCAATTCTGGTGAATGTGGGTAGTGAAGCCATGCTGGGTACCATGGTTGCCTTAACCTTACTGCGCGAACTGGCTCCAGTGGTCGCGGCACTACTATTCGCTGGCCGGGCTGGTTCTGCACTGACAGCAGAAATTGGTCTCATGAAAGCCACTGAACAGCTTTCCAGTATGGAAATGATTGGGGTAGACCCGCTTAAACGGATCGTTTCGCCACGTTTATGGGCAGGTATAGTAAGTCTTCCCATGCTTACCGTAATTTTTGGTGCAATAGGCATACTGGGCGGCAAACTGGTCGGCGTAGATTTTCTGGGTGTAGATGAAGGCTCTTTCTGGAGTGGAATGCAAAGCAGTGTACAGTTCGGGCATGATGTAGTGAATGGCATCATCAAAAGTATTGTATTTGCATTAATCTGTACCTGGATTGCAGTTTATCAGGGCTATGCCTGTGAACCGACTTCAGAAGGCATCGCTACTTCAACCACCCGCACAGTAGTTTTTTCTTCATTATGTGTTTTAGGTTTTGATTTTGTGTTGACTGCGGTCATGTTCGGAGGGGTTTGATGAGATCACGTATTAGTGAGCTGGCCGTAGGTATTTTCGTTATTCTTTTCGGCATCGCTCTATTTTTTCTTGCCATGAAAGTCAGTGGTCTGGCGGGTACCAGCTTACGTGACAGCTATGAAATGAGTGCTCAGTTCGACAACGTAAACGGACTGAAACCCAGAGCTAAGGTTACCATGAGTGGCGTCACAATTGGACGTGTAACCGATATTACCCTAGATCCAGTGTCGCGTCTGGCCAAGGTGGATTTTGAGCTTGATGGTAAACTTACAGGTTTTAATCCTGAGCAGTTAAAAACTGTACAGCAAAATGCCATAGAGGAATTACGCTACAGTAGTGAATATGCTGCTGCGGCACCGGCACAACAAAAAGCTATGGAACAGCAACTGATCAGTAACATGAAATCCATCACCAGTATTGATGAAGATGCTTATATTATGGTGGCTACCAATGGATTGTTAGGCGAGAAATATCTGAAAATTGTTCCAGGCGGTGGACTGAACTATGTCAAACGTGGTGAAACAATTGCCAATACGCAGGGCACTATGGATCTGGAAGATTTAATCAGTAAATTTATTACAGGTGGTGCGGGTAAATCATCAGAAAGTTCGGCAACTGAAACGGCTGAAGCAAATAATGCTCAGACTTCATTTGTCGAGTAATGTAGAGGAGTGATTGAGTGAAAACTTTATTTAAACAAACCCTGACAGTAAGTATATTAACCAGCTTATTGGCAGGTACAGCATTTGCTGCACCTTCTGAAGCTCCTCCGGCTTTCATTAAACGTGTAGCAGATGGGTTGATTGGCCGTTTAAAAGCTGATCATAACAAGCTGCAAACTAATCCGGCTGCAGTCAAAACCATTGTACGTGAAAATCTGGACCCTTACATTGATTCCCAAGCATTTACACGTATTGTGATGGGTACTTACGCAACCAATCAATACAGTTCAGCTGCCCAGCGTGCTCAATTTGAGAAAAATTTCCGTGAAACTCTGATTGAAAATTATGGCAGTGCTTTTGCAAAATATAGTAACCAGTCTTACAGCATTCGCCCTTATAAAGCCACTAACAGCAAAAATCCTGTAGTTACTGTCGACTTTAACAATAAGGGCGAGAAAATTCCGGTCTCTTTCCAGCTGGTAGATAAAGGTACGCAATGGAAAATCCGTAATATCAATGTCTCTGGTATCGACTTGGGCTTGCAGTTCCGTAATCAGTTTGCAGCTACGGTAAAACGTAATGGTGGTAATCTAGATAAAGCAATTGCAAACTTCCAGCCGGATGCAGATGCTGCAGTCAGTCAGGCAAAAAAATAAGATTTAGTTAGGGCAGGTGCAGAGTGGTTGAATTAATTGGGCAGGAGCTTAAGGTCACTGGGAAAATTGATTACGCTAATGCGGAACAATATTATCAGCAGGGCCTCAAGCTTATTCAGTCTCAGCAGCATTACCCACTTACAGTTAACTTGGCTGGACTAGAGCATGGGAGTACGCTGGCCTTAGCGGTGCTGATCCGCTGGTTAAGGCAAACTCCACAGGCTCAGGGTTTGGAATTTAAGAGTGTGCCAGACAAGATGATGAAAATCATTCAGGCCTGCCATCTGGAAAATGACTTGCAACTGCTTAGCTAAACTGAAATTAAAAAAGCACCATAATGTGCTTTTTTTATATCCATTTTTTCCAGCGGAAGTAAATTAAAGGACCTACAAAAAAGGCAATCAATATACTGATGACTACCATGAAACTGGTGGTGCCTTTAGCAAATGGAAGCACATCAGTATTCATACCATAAACACTGGCAATCAGCATCGGTGGCGCCAGCATACTAGGTAAAATCGAAAAGCGACGGATCGTATCGCTCTGTTCAGTATTAATAAATCCTGAAGTTGTATCCAGCAGGAAGCGAACCTTTTGAAAGAGGAAGGCATCATGCTCAACCAAAGAACGTACATCTTCACTTAATTCACGAATATCTGCATCATAAATATGACTGCTCAGAGCACGCGGACGCGATAAAAAAGTTAGTACTCGACGCAGGTCAATCAGGCAGAGCTGGGCTTTACCCAGAGTATCTTCTTGCTGGGCTAGCCGCGTAATCATGTCGTCCAGATCCAGAATCTGCTCGCGATGATGATTATTTAAGACCTCAGTAGAGTATTTTTCCAGATCCCTATGGATATCTTCTAATATATCCGCAAGTTCATCCAGTTTGGCTTCTAATAACCCTAATAAAATCCAAGTCGGATCTTTATAATCCATTTCATAATCATTACGGCGCGCACGTGCCCGGAATGCCCGAAATGCCACCAGTTTTTCGCCACGTAATGTGAATAGATGATTTTTATGTAAAATAAAAGCCACAGTCTGTACGGTAGCCAGTCGGCTCATTCCATCTTCAGTCTCATTATCGACTTGGTAATTTTTATTTTTCGTTAAAAAGTAGGTACTGATATGCAAAATTCCATCGTCATCGCGGTAGAATCGTGCTGATGAAGAAATGTCTTCTAGAGACTTTAAAGTCGGTAAATTTTGGTTATAGGCATCTACGACCCATTGCTGTTCCTCCTGTGAGGGCGCAATCAGGTCAATCCATACAAGTTCTGGATGTAAATCAAAGCCACCATTAATAGTGGCATCTTCCAAACTACCGCGCTCTGTGGCGTAAAAGGCTTCAAGCATATCTTTGGCTCCCTTGCGCAGTATTGGCGTTCAAGATGGGTGAGTATTTTAGACAAGGATTGCCGGAAAAACACACCCCAACAGAGATTTTTTTAGTCTCCTTTGCAATTCTGCTTTAAGCTTACTTGAAAAGTATGAAAAATTTACAACATGGTCAACATATTATGAAAGCTATTGGTGTTTTTTGTGGTTCTGCCATTGGAACTGAGCCTGTTTTTTTAGAAACGGCCCAAGCAGTCGGACAGGCAATTGCCCAGCGTGGGCAGACTTTGGTTTATGGTGGGGGACGTTCCGGCTTAATGGGTGTTATTGCAGATAGCGCCCTACAGGCAGGGGGAGCAGTGATTGGCGTGATTCCCCATGCTTTAGTTGACCGTGAATTGGCACATCCAGACCTGACTGAATTGCATGTCGTTCAGAATATGCATGAGCGAAAAACTAAAATGTCAGAACTTTCAGACGGTTTTATTGCACTGCCGGGTGGCGCTGGAACCTTGGAAGAAATATTTGAACAATGGACATGGGCTCAATTAGGGATTCACCAGAAGCCTTGTGCTTTTTTAAACATGGATGGCTTTTATAATGATCTGCTTAAAATGATTCAGTTTACAGTCGATAAAGGTTTTACCCATAGCCGGTTTGTTGAAAAATTAATTGCCTCGGACAATATCGAACAAATCTTGCAGCAGTTTGACCAGTATCAGCCGCCTGCACCGAAGTGGGGAACTTCTGGCGTAAATCCATAAGGCAAATTGATGAAAAAAATTACTGTGGCAGCTGCCGTAATTCTAAATAAAGAGCATGAATTACTAGTAGTACGTAAGCAAAATACTCAATATTTTATGCAAGTTGGTGGCAAGCTGGAAATAGATGAGCCACCAGAGCAGACAATTATCCGCGAGATTCAGGAAGAAATTGGTTGCGAGGCACAAGTAGAGCAGTTCATTGGCCGTTTCGAAACACAGGCAGCTAATGAGCCTGATCATGAGCTGATCAGTTACCTATATCTGGTTGCTATAGGCCAGTCACCCCGGATTGCCGCAGAAATTGCTGAAATGAAGTGGGTCAGACTGGATGATCAGACCACTTTGCTTGCTCCGCTGACTCGTGAGATTGTTATACCCTGGTGCGAGCAGCAATTGCTGAAAAAAACCTAGGCTGTTTCTGCGACTGCAATACACGCAGCAAAAATATGCTGGCAGCCCAGCCGAGTCAGGGCTTGAGCCAAGGCCGAAAGTGAGCTGCCTGTAGTCACTACATCGTCTAGCATTAATACCCGGCGGTAACGCCGGCATTCGGTGAGGATCGGCTGAAACTGCATTTCAATCTGGTTCAGACGTTCGAGTCGCGATAAGCCTTTTTGCGAATGCTGAGCCAGCCGAATTACAGGTTGCCAGACCGGAACATTCAGCTCACGGGCTAGAATTTTTGCAATGACCAGTGACTGATTATAGCCGCGTTCAATTAAACGTTCGGTTGATATGGGCATAGGCACAATGGCCTGAACTTTAGGTAACCTGAGGGTTTGTATCGATGCAGTCAGTAACTGCTGATAGTTTAACTGCTGCTCATATTTAAACTGCTGGATGATGCGATCTATTGGATACTGATAGCCACAGGCAACATGAATGTTTAATTCTTGTCGTTCTACAGTCTGCCGATACCAAGGCAGCTGTTCCCAGCAATCATGACAAACTCCATGCTGCATTTGTAAACTGCTGCTACAAAGCGGGCAGGGTAGCAGCCGTGAGATAGGTCTGAGTAAAGAGGATGGGTTAAACATAGGCATAACGTGGTGCCTCAGGTAACCAGCGCTTAAGTAAAGCTTCTGCATTTACAGGATAATCCTTGAGGACTTGTTCGGCTACATAGTGTGCCTCAGTCAACAAATGATCGTCCCGCTCCAGTTTAGCCACGCGAAAGCCCATATCGCCCGTCTGCTTGGTTCCAAGTAGTTCCCCCGGACCCCGCAGTTCTAGATCTTTTTCGGCAATCACAAAGCCATCATTACTTTCCCTTAAAATAGAAAGCCGCTCCTGTCCATTTTGTGAAAGAGGAGTTTTATAAAGTAGGGCACAAAAGCTGGCTTTTGCTCCCCGCCCAACTCGGCCTCGTAACTGATGCAGTTGTGACAGCCCAAGGCGCTCGGCATTTTCTATCACCATAATTGAGGCATTAGGTACATCGACCCCGACTTCAATTACTGTAGTCGCAATCAGAAGTTGTAGTTCATTGTTTTTAAATTTTTGCATGACTGACTGCTTTTCATCAGCTTTCATTTTGCCGTGTACCAGTCCAATATTCAGGCTAGGAAAGCGTTCCTTAATTTCTGCATAAGTCGCTTCAGCAGCCTGGGCATCCAGTGTTTCGGACTGTTCTACCAAGGTGCAGACCCAATAAGCCTGTTTGCCCTCCTGACAGTTGGTAGCAATTCGCTGCAAAACTTCTTCACGGCGGTCAAGTGGTATAGTCACAGTCTGAATCGGTGTACGTCCGGGAGGAAGCTCATCAATCACCGAAGTGTCGAGGTCACCGTAGGCACTCATGGCTAGAGTACGTGGAATTGGTGTAGCTGTCATCACCAGCTGGTGTGGAGTCATCTGTTCAGCCCCTTTGTTACGTAAAGCCAACCGCTGATCGACACCAAAGCGGTGTTGCTCATCGATAATAACTAGACCTAAACGGGCAAACTCGACATTTTCCTGAAACAGGGCATGAGTGCCTACAACCAATTGAGCTAGTCCACCCCGTATAATTGCTTCTGCCTGTGTCCGGGCTTTACCTTTTTGTTTGCCTGATAGCCAAGCCACCTGAATGCCCAGTGGTTCGAACCAGCGTTTGAAATTTAAATAATGCTGTTCAGCCAAAATTTCTGTAGGTGCCATGAGTGCGACCTGCCAGCCGGCTTCTAGGGCATGACAGGCGGCCACTGCTGCAACTAGCGTTTTACCTGCACCTACATCACCTTGGACCAGCCGTAACATGGGTTGATGCTGCTTGAGATCAATCATGATCTCTTTAGATACTCTTCTTTGAGCGCCCGTCATATTAAAAGGCAGATTAGCCAATAATTTTTTAGCCAGTATTGTGCTGGGTTCAAAAGCGGGTGCTTCAATTTCACGGATATAAGCGCGCCGAGTTAACAGGCTGATCTGATGAGCGACCAGTTCTTCAAAAATAAGTCTTTGCTGTGCGGGATGTGAACCTTGCATTAACTGTTGCATATTGGCATCAATGGGTGGCTCATGAATGTATTCAAGCGCTTCTTTTAAGGCGTAACCGTTGGTGAATTTTTCTGGTAAAAGTTCAGGAAGATTTTCGCTGTGCTGCTCGAGAGCTTGGCGTACGTATTCACGTAGCTTGGCTTGAGTTAGGCCCTCGGTAGAAGGATAAATGGCAGTTAAGCGGGTTTTAGGCAGAGCAGTTTGTGCACTGATTTGCTGAATTTCCGGATGGTAAAGTTCCAGTCCGCGTGCGCCTACTCTGACTTCACCGAATACCCGCAGCCGGTTGCCACTACGCATTTTATCAATCAGGGCCTTGTAGATATGATAAAAGCGCAATGTAACCTTACCAAAATCATCTTCGAGCAATACCGCCATAGATTTGCGTTTGCCGGGCGGAAAATCGATAGAACTTACCGTTCCTTCAAGCAAATAGCTACGGCCCACGACAAGTTGGTTCATGGGAATAATAGTGCTACGATCTTCATAATCACGCGGAAGATGAAATAGCAGATCATCAGTAGTAAAAATATTCAGTTTCTCGAGTAATGCAGCTGACGCTGTACCGACACCCTGTAATTGATGGACTGTAGCCATGTCCCCCTAACTTAGGTCATACCATGCATATTCTATTTATTGGTTATGGTAAAACATCTCAAAGACTTGCAAAACAGTTATTTGAGCAAGGCCACCAAATTACCACAATCAGCCGAAGTCCGAAATTTGATCCTTATGCCACTCATCTGATTCAGGATGTACAGCAGGCTGACTTCAGCCAGATTCCCCCTGTTGATTGGGTGTATATTTTACTAAGTCCAGACCAAAGTACAGCTGAGGCATATCAACAGACCTATGTATCTCCAATTGAATCGTTAGCAGCTGCTTTAAATGGCCATCCGGTAAAACGTATTGTAGTAGTGTCATCTACCCGGGTCTATGGTGAACAGGCAGGACAGGAAATTAATGATGAAACTACAGTTTATCCATGTGATGAACAGGGCTTTCTATTACAATTAATGGAGCTGAAATGGCAGGCAGCCTGCCCTGAACAAGTGGTAGTTGTGAGGCCGACCGGAATCTATGGTACATCGGTTGCACGAATGCAAAAGTTGGCCCAGAGCCGAAAGACTTATCCAGACCTGCATTATAGCAACCGCATTCATATTGATGACCTGGTAGGTTTTCTGGCACTTCTAATCTGTATTGAAACTCCGCAATCGAGTTATATCGTAACGGATAACCGGCCTTTGCCTTTGCCTGGTATTATTCAGTGGTTTCAGCAGCAGCTAGGATTGCCCATACTGGCCCTTGAGACGCAGCAAGCCAGTGGTAAACAGGTATATGCCAGCCGTATGCTGGACAGTGGTTTCCAGCTTAATTATCCTGACTGTTTTCAGGTCTATGCTGACCTGTTAAGTCAATCAGCTTAACCAGTTTAAAAAAAGCCGCTGTCAGCGGCTTTTTTTAAATTACTTTCTCTTGCGCATCAAGCGGCGTTTAGCTTGCTGTGCAGCCACTGCATTTAAAGCTTCTTGCAGTTCTTCATCACTAAAGTCAGTAATGTGATGCAACATTTGCAAGGTCACTTCATCCAGTACCAGTTTGGCACCTTCGGCCATATTGCTAAAACCGGCATCGAATTCAATTAGGCCATTCTCATTGGTACGGATATATTCTTGCTGGGTTAAGACTTTAATAAAGCTCTGGAACAGGGCCTTATCAAAGAATTCTGGTGAGTTAAATTCATAAAGTACAGACAGGCGCTGACCCAGCAGATGGCTTAAATCTTCAACCTGTTTTGCAGAAATGGTGCCAGAACCCCGTTGCGTAATTAGGGCCAAGGTCATGTAATAACGCTCTAGGCTCTGTTTTACTGGGGCGGCTAATACAACCAGCTGATTATGTTCTTCAGTATTTGGGGCAGAACTGAGCAGATTGCCTTCTTCATCCTGGCTCATCAGGCCACCTTGAATCAGGGCATCTGCATTTTGGCAAATCTGCTCTTTCAATTCATCAGTATTCCATTTCAGGAATAACTCGGCCTTCAGGAATGGATATAAAGTACGGATAACACTGATCAGATCGCCGCGGCTGATTTTACCATTGTGCTCAACCAGTGATGCAACCAGAGAAGGCAAAACAAACGAATGCAAAATATTATTGCGGAAATAGGTCAGTAAGACTGCCTGATTATCTTCAATTGCAATAATATCCCCCAGTACATGCTGAACCCGTTTGATCAGTTTTAGTTTCAAGCCATAGGCAATTATTTCTTTACCAGATAAAGGCGTAACCTGAGTACGTTCATCATAAGGCAGTGCAGAGGCCAGACGTCGGTAAGCATCAAGCTGTTTAATACATACTTCTTCATCAAGTGTATGTTTCGGAGTGGCCAGTAAGATGAGTGATAATAACGATACTGGATTAATTACCACCGCACGGTTGATATTTTCTAAAATAGCAACAGCCGAGCTATTAATTGCTTCTGAAACTGCTGCAGGAACCGGATCATCATTTTTCTCGATGACTATATTTTCGGCGCCGTGCTGTTTCAGCAAGTCATCTAGAAACACAGGTTCACCGAAATTTACGTGGACCTTACCAAAAATCCGTTCGATTTTACGCAGGGTCTGCAAGATTCCAAAAATAGATTCAGCTTCTTTTGGTTTGCCCTGCATTTCACCTACATACGTTGCGCCTTCCATGAGACGTTCATAGCCAATGTAGGTGGGTACAAAGGCAATAGGTTTAGCACGTCCACGTAGATGGCTATGCACAGTCATCGCCAGCATGCCGGTTTTGGGTGGCAGCAGACGGCCGGTACGTGAACGGCCACCTTCAATAAAGTACTCAAGCGGTGTATTACGTGAGAGAATGCTATATAGATATTCTTTAAATACCGAAGTATACAGTGCGTTGCCACGAAAAGAGCGACGAATAAAAAATGCGCCCCCACCACGTAACAGCTGGCCCACGAATGGCATATTCAGGTTGTCGCCTGCCGCAATATACGGAACCATCAAACCACGCTTATAAATCACATAAGAAAGCAGCAGGTAGTCGATATGACTACGGTGACATGGTGTATAGATAATTTCATAGTCTTTTGCCAGTTCACGAACAGTATTAAAGTTATGTACTTCTACACCATCATAAAGCTGCGTCCAGAGGCGGGTCAGTGCCATATCGGCAAACCGTACTGCTGAAGCTGAATAATCCGATACGATCTCATTCAAGTAACCAATTGCACGGCGTTCAGCTTCCAGCATGCTAATTTTGCCACGGATGCTTTCACGGCGAATGGCTTCTTGAACATCACGCGATTTGATCAAAGACTGCATCACATTGCGACGGTCAGATAAATCTGGTCCGAGTACGACTTCGCGCTGGCAATCCAGATAGTCATTTAAGGTACTAATAATATAAGTCGCTGCTGAGAGGTTCGGATAATTTTCTTTGGCGTATTCAACCAGTGTACGTAAAGACTGGCCTTCATGAAATTCCAGATACGTTTCACGGCCATGTAAACCAATATTAACCAGCTGTTTGACTTTACCCGGCGTCGCCCAGGTATCTGTAAATAAAAGTTTAAACCAGGAATCTTCTTTATCTGGCGAGCGGCCCCAAAGCACAGTAACTGGCACCAGTTCAATATCGTACTGTGGATACTGGTCGAGAAGCTCAATCAGACGAAGTAAACGGGGTGGAAAATTATGAGCTGGCGGATTTAAAAGATTTTTTTCATCATGATGTTGCAGAAAAAGAACCGAAGCTTTTTCTTTATGCTCGGCAATGACCAGCGGGTCCAATGCCGGAGCAAGCTGTAAACGTCGGGTTTCTGCATCTACAATTAAGGCGTTACTGCGAGAATAGTTTTGCAGGACATAACAGGTAATTTTTTTATTAACTTCAGCCAATTCCTGCTCTTCAGCCGGTGACTTGCCTGGAACTTCGCCAATAACATGGGGGGTTACGACAAGGTCAAGCAGCTTGCTTGAAAGCCGCCGATACAACTGACCAAATCCACTCTTGGACATAAAAACTCCTAGCTAGACGACTGAAACCGGTATCCGGTCATCGACTGATTTTGTATTAAATCGAACAGAAAAACGGGTCTGCCATTTTCTGCTAAAACAGAAGAGAATGGCTAGCTTTTATCGTTAAAAATCGTATTTTTAGGGATTATAACCCAAAAGTAAATATGGCAGCAGCTCTCAGGAAAGTTTAGCGTTTTACTCAGAAAATATGGCAAAATAGTTTATCTATCTTGTTTTCGTTCATCATTTCATGGGGCTGTTTCGGTCTTCCATTCATTAAAGGTATCTTATGAATACTTTAACTCAAGAACTTGTTGAGCTTTTAACCCTGGAAAAGCTAGAAGATAATATCTATCGGGGAATAAGCCGCAACCTGGTCGGTAAACGGGTGTTTGGAGGCCAAGTACTTGGACAGGCCTTACGTGCAGCATCTTATACTGCGGACCGTCCCGCACACTCGATGCATGCCTATTTCCTGTTTGGTGGCGATGTTAATGCGCCTATCATTTATGAGGTTGAACGTCTGCGTGACGGAAAAAGCTTTATCAGCCGTCAGGTGCGAGCCATTCAGCATGGACGTACCATTTTTTCTGCGATGGTGTCTTTTGCAGAACCGGAAGAAGGTTTGAACTACCAGCATCAGGAACCAAGTTATCCTGCACCTGAAACACTAAAAGCCGAGCAGGAGTTAAAAGAAGGTTTAATCAGCTTTATCCCTGAAAATGTACGTGCCAGCTTTATGCGGGACCGTCATATTGAAATCCGTCCGGTAAATGTAGATAACCCATTTCAGCCCCAACCTGAAGCGCCTTATTATGCCCACTATTTACGGACCCATGACCAGATTGCAACCGGAGTCGATGAAATTTCCCTGCATCAGGCCATTGTAGCGTTCTATTCTGATTTCACCTTGATGACCACAGCGCTACGTCCACATGGCTTAAGCTATCTTTCACCAAGTCTGCAATGTGCCAGTCTGGATCATGCAATTTATTTCCATCGCCCTTTGCGCGCGGATGAATGGATGTTATATGACATGGAGGCAACAGTCAGTGCCAGCTCACGCGGTTTAAACTTTGGCCGCATGTGGCAAAATGGCCAGCTAGTGTGCAGTACTGTACAAGAAGGCCTGATGCGTTTACGTGAAATTGAAACCCAGTAATATCTGCTAAAAAGTACATTCTAAAAGCCCTCCTGAGGGAGTGGCTTTTAAATATTAATAAAAGTCCCTATAAATAGCCTCGATTCTTGTGGGAGCTCATGGCATAGTGCCTGAAAGGGACTATTTGATTACTACTTACTCTAATGAGCCTAAATACACAGATTCTATTTGCTGCCATTATCGGGCTGGCTTTCGGTTTTTTCTTAAAATATAACCCTGACCTCAGTTTTTTTGACAGCAGTATTTATCTGCTCGGCATTGCCAGCAGTATATTTATTGGTTTGCTCAAGATGTTGCTCATTCCACTCATTTTCAGCTCGATTGTGGTTGGTGTTTCTAACCTACAGTCTGGTGGGCAATTGGGCCGGGTCTGGAAAACCACTTTAATTTGCTGTGTGACCACTACAACCCTGGCACTAATTTTAGGTATTGGTTGTGCCCATCTGTTTGAAGTGGGTAAAGGGATGAATATTAATTTATTCCAGGAAGCCATGCAGTCACATCAGACCCCAGATACAATGACGCCGTCTGCTTTTTTTACCAATTTTATTCAAAATACTCTTATTAACCCGTTTAAAGCTTTTAGCGATGGTAATGTGCTGGCTGTAGTAGTGTTTGCATTGTTTCTTGGGGTTGCACTGGTGAAAGGCGGGGAGAGGTTTAATTCGATTCGCGGACTGAGTCAGCAGTTTTTTGATCTGATGATGATGTTGGTCGGCTGGGTCATGAAACTGGCTCCCTTGGGTATTTTGGCACTCCTGGCAAAACTGGTCGCGACTGAAGATATTTCTATTTTGAGTCGACTGGCTGAATTTGCTGCAGTAGTAACCGGCACAACAATTTTTCATGGACTGGTAGTCTTGCCGCTACTGCTCTGGATTTTTGGCCGGATGTCACCGATACGCTTTTTCCGTGGTGCACGTATTCCCTTGGTAACAGCTTTTGCAACCAGTTCGAGTTCAGCAGTCATGCCTTTGAGCCTGAAGGCTGCACAGGAGAATCTGGGAGTACGACCTCATATTGCCGGTTTTGTAATTCCTTTGGGCACACAGCTTAATATGGATGGGACGGCTCTTTATGAAGCTGCGGCGGCTTTGTTTATTGCGAATCTGATCGGGCTGGACTTAAGCTTGGGACAACAGGTGATTGTCTGCCTGACCGCCATGATTGCTTCATTAGGGGCCCCGGGAATTCCAAGTGCAGGAATGGTTACCATGATTATGGTATTACAGTCAGTAGGTTTGCCTGCCGAAGCAATTGCTATTTTACTGCCGATTGACCGTTTACTTGATACAGTGCGTACTGTAGTGAATGTGCAGGGTGATATGATGATTAGTGTAGTGGTAGACCGTTATAGCCAGCCGGCTAAAGATCTCCAGTCCGAAGTTTAAAAGAACTGTGTTCTGTATTTCCTTAACATGGACTGCAAAGTATTCCTACCGGAGAAAGAATATATTCCGGTAGGATAATTTCTGTATCTTTACCGGGTTATTCTGGTTTTTGTTCAGCGTGCTGTTCTGGTAAAAAGTCTTCTAGTTCTTCTACAGTATCCGCTTCATCTTCTTCAACTGCTTCTGGAATACTGTCCAGATCAAACTGTGTGGACTGTTCTAGCGTAAAGTTCAGACGACCCGCCATAACACTGGCCAGCTCTTCTAACCCTTGTTTGTTCAATGAAGAAAATAGCTGGATCGAGAAATTGAGCTTCATCTTCTTCAATTCCTGCTTGACCTCAAGCAAAGTTTTATTAGCCGGACCGCGGTTTAACTTGTCTGCTTTCGTCAACAGGATATGTACAAACAGTTTCCGGGAATGTGCCCATTCCAGCATCATGGTATCGAAATGCTGTAACGGATGACGGATATCCATGAGCAGTACTAAACCTTGCAGGCTTTCACGGTGAATCAGATAATTTTCCAGTTCTTTTTGCCAGACAATTTTCATGGTCTCTGGAACGGCCGCATAACCATAACCAGGTAAATCTACCAGACGCTGGTTAGGGTTACCCAGACTAAAAAAGTTGATCATCTGGGTACGGCCAGGCTTTTTAGAGGCACGTGCTAGTTGTTTTTGGTTGGTTAATGCATTAATGGCACTGGATTTTCCAGCATTTGAACGACCTGCAAATGCAATTTCGTAACCGGTATCTTCAACACAAAGCGAAAGCTTGGGTGCACTCATCAGGAACTCGGCTTTACGTAACCAGTTTAGTGCTCGTACAGAGTATTCGGTAATAGCAGGGTCCAGCGCTTTTTCATAGCTGATTTTCTGCTTAGGCGCCTGCGCCGTTTTACTGTTTTTAGATTTACCACTGCTGCGATGCATAGCACTTCACTTGCGTTACTGAGATTACAGCGCCTAGTATAAAGGAAGTAAAGGATTCTCGCGAATCTTGTACTATCAAGTTATACAGATTAGCAAAAATTCAGGAAAGATTGAGTAAAGTAATTGCTGAATGAGTAGAGAGATGTGGTTGAACAGGCTGAATATTTAGAACCTGGCCCAATGTATATTGGTTCAGACTCTGATAGAACTGTTCAACTGCTGTATCTAAAATACCTTTAAGGCCACAATCTGAACGAAGCACACAAGGCGGTGAATTGCATTCTACAATTGGCTGGTCACCTTGCAGTATCCGAACAATATCACCTACACGTGAATCAAGTGCCTGCGGATTCAGCTGAATACCGCCCCCTTTGCCACGTAATGTAATCAGCCAGCCCTGTTTACCCATAAAATGTACAATCTTGACCAGGTGATTATGAGAAATCTGTAGATCTACTGCAATTTCTGCAATGGTATATGGCGTATTTCTTGGACGTGAAATATACATCAAGCTACGCAAAGCATAATCAGTGAATTTATTTAATTGCATGACCAGCCAGCTTTGGAAACAGGGAAATAGGACACTATCTTAGCCTGAAAGCTTCCCGAAAGAAACTTTCAGTACATTATATAAATCTTTATATTCATAACATCAAAAACTTACCGGTGCAGTCACATCCACTTGGTCGCCTGCTTTATAGTGGTTAAGCAGAATGTCTTCTACAGAGTATTCCGTCGGGGTTGGCTCAGGCTTGACCACAAATGTATAACTATTTTCTTGAGCTTCCTGAAAACTGAACTGGAGTGGTTGTAACAGTTCCTGACCAGGAACATGGACACGGACTGAAATAAACGCGCCCGCATCAGCCGGAGAAATTGGCTGACCATCTGCTGCCTCTATGGTAAAGCGTTTACCACCTTCTACATCTTCAACCTGTGTAATCTTGAAAGAACGCCAGCCAGCCCAACCACCTTGATGCTCTGCCAAGTTGCTGTATTTCTGTTTTTCCACCCCAATTAAAATATCTGCCAATTGTAAATAAGCCTGTTTCCATGCTTCGATCAATTCCGATTCGAATGGTACATCCAGTACTTCACTAATCGAATGCAATAAATTATCACCCACGATTGCATATTGATCAGGTTGAATGTCGAGGCTGACATGTTTGGTAGTGATGCGTTCAATGGCCTTAGCTAAAACAGCAGGATTCTCAATGTGCTCTGCATAAGCTAGTACCGCAGCAGCCAGTGCGCGTGGCTGGCGTCCTGTACTTTGATGGTCCAGATTGAAGACATTTTTTAATTCTGGATGGTTGTTTAGCATGCGTTTGTAGAAATAGCTGGTTAATGCCACACCATTTTCACGCAGTACAGGAACAGTAGATTGGACCAGTTCGATTTGTTGTGAATTCATGTTGAGAATCTCAAGGTATCTAAAAAGATATATTTAAAATACATTTTTAAAAATTGTTATGCAATAGATTGCTCATACAAAAACCATATTTTTTTTATGGTTTAAGATAAGTGGTTATAATTAAATATGAAATAATCATAAATAAAAGCGAAAAATTGTAGTTATATTGAACAATCTACTGTTAATTAAATTTAATCAGCCCATTAAGAATATAATTTTTATGACATGAATAAAAAAAGAGGAGAGTAAGCTCTCCTTAATTAAAATTATCTTAAAATCTGTAAAGCTTGTTGAATATCAGTTATCAGGTCATCTACAGCTTCAAGACCAATACAAAAACGGACTAAAACACCCTCTTTTAGGTGGGTATATTCAAGCGTCCGCATCTCTTTGAGCTGATACAGCATAACTAAACTGACCGGTCCACCCCAGCTAAAGCCTAGCTTAAAGAGTCTGAGCTGGTCACAAAATTTTCGTACTGACTCAAGATCATATTCAGGTTTAAAAATAACGCTGACTAGTCCGGCACTTTGTTTATCTATACAGGTTTCTTTCCAATATTGATGACCGGGTGAATTTTCATCTGCGGGATGTAATACCTGTACAAACTCAGGCTGCTGCTTCAACCAGTTCAAGAGCACAATGGTATTGGCAGACTGCTGCCGATAGCGAAGTTGCATATGAGCCAGACTGCGTTGTATCTGGGCTGCATCATCTCCAGAAATCGAGATTCCCTGAATGGCATGCATGCGAAACAGTTGTTGATATAGTTTCCGGTCATGTGTAACTACACTTCCCATTAGAATGTCAGCACCGCCACTTGGGTATTTGGTCAGGGCATGGACTGTCAGATCTACACTCAAATGCTCATCAGAGAAATCAAAAGCATTAAAAGCAAGACCGGCTCCCCAGGTATTATCTAGTGCAGTAAGTATTCCTGACTGCCGGGCTTTTCTAACCAGTCTTTTTAAATCTGGAAACTCCAGACTGACTGATCCTGCTGCTTCCAGCCATAAAAGTTTGGCCTTTGAAGTAGGCTGAAAACTTTCATACTCCAGCGCATTATAAATTTTAACCTCAATACCATAACGTTGATGCAGATTGCGCAAATGCTCCATGTTTGGACCATAAATATTGTCTGGAACCCACACCTCATCCCCGTGACTTAAGAAACAGGAATTGACCAGATTAATTGCTGATAGCCCACTAGGGGTAAGCAGACTGTGCTGCCCACCCTCAATCTGGGCAATATTATCTGCCAGGGTAAAAGTTGTCGGTGTACCGTGTGTGCCATAACTATAATCATATGCATCAGTCCAGTGCCGGTTAAACAGGGCATCGGTGTTTTTAAAAATGATAGTGGATGCACGAAAGAGGGGAGGCTGCACTGTTTCAATATATTGAGGAGCTTTACGTGGTGCGTGAACTAGGCACGTCTGTTTATTCTGAATTTTAGACATAATAAACTGGTAACGCTAATGTGGATTAAAATGACAGATAAAGTGATTTTTCCAGATTTTGCAAATGAATTTGTGAAAATGCGTAATCAATTTTCCACTTATCCAAAATTGGCGTCATTTTTGCAAATATTTGGCTAATACATTAATGATTGGTCAATACTATGAAAAAAAATTTAAAGGTCCATTATTTTCAACATATTGCCGGTGAGGGTTTTGGAAGTTGTTACGATTTTTTACGTCAGCATCAAGCCCAGATTAGTGCAACAGAATTTTTTGCCTTGCCTTTTAACCTTCCCGTAGATCTTGAGGCTCTGCCTGATATTGATGATGTCGACTTGCTAATTGTCATGGGTGGAAAAATGAGTGTAAATGATGAAGCACTCTATCCATGGTTAAAAGTAGAAAAGCAGTGGATTCGCCGTTATATTTCAGCTGGAAAACCGGCAATTGGTCTGTGTCTGGGCGGACAGTTGATTGCCAATGCGCTGGGTGCAAAAGTTAAGCCTAATCATCATCAGGAACTTGGCTGGACTACAGTTTATCGTAGCCGAACTGTTCCCAAAGACTGTTTTGCTCTACCTGCCCAGTTCGAAGTAATGCAATGGCATCGGGAAACATTTGAAATTCCTCACGGGGCTATCCAGTTAGCAGAAAATCCTGCGTGTGCCAACCAGATGTACCAGGTCGGAAAAAATGTACTTGGTTTCCAGTTCCATCCAGAAATCACTCCAAATACCTTGAGGCTTTTTCTGGATGATGATGAGGAGTTATCCATATTCAACGGTGATTACATACAGTCCACCATACACTTAAAAAAATCGGTTTCCGAACAGTTTGTCGTGGGGAACTCTATTTTGAATGAAGCGATTCAATACGTATTGCGTAGTTAACATGCCAGTGCTCCTTAAATATCAAATCACCCAGATAAAATCAGGAAAATTGAAAAAGAGAATTGCGTAAGAGTTAAACAATCGTTATAATGAGCAACCCCTAAATTTGGGGCACTAACGGCGAATAAAGTCGTTAGGATCGTGACAGTCGTGGCATCGATCATGACCTTAGTGATTTTCACTGCCTTTGACACTTACCAATAGGTGAGGTGCGTCAAGGGTGATTCTTTATATATTTTGGCTTGGAGTTTACTGGTATGTCTAACCAGAGAATCCGTATCCGTCTTAAGTCTTTTGATCATCGTCTGATTGATCAATCTGCTCAAGAGATCGTAGAAACCGCTAAGCGTACTGGCGCACAAGTGTGTGGTCCAATTCCGATGCCTACTCGCATCGAACGCTTCAACGTTCTTACTTCACCGCATGTAAACAAAGATGCGCGTGATCAGTACGAAATCCGCACCTATAAACGTCTGATCGATATCGTTCAGCCAACAGACAAAACTGTTGATGCGCTGATGAAATTGGATCTTGCGGCTGGTGTTGACGTTCAGATCGCATTGGGTTAAGGCTTTCGGTTAATTAGCTCCTAAGTTAATTAAGCCGCTTTTTTAGAGGTTTACACACATGGCTATTGGTTTAGTCGGTCGCAAGTGCGGTATGACCCGTATCTTCACAGAAGCCGGCGTCTCTGTGCCAGTTACAGTGATCGAAGTTGATCCAAACCGCATCACGCAAATCAAAACGCTTGAAACTGATGGTTATCAAGCAATTCAAGTAACTACTGGTGAACGTCGCGAATCTCGCGTTACTAACGGTCAAAAAGGTCACTTTGCGAAAGCAGGCGTGGCAGCTGGTCGTCTGGTTAAAGAGTTTCGTGTTACTGAAGCAGAGCTTGAAGGTCGTGAAGTTGGTGCTTCTATCGGTGTTGATTTGTTCGCAGTAGGTCAGATCGTTGACGTAACTGGTCAATCAAAAGGTAAAGGTTTCCAAGGTGGTGTGAAGCGTTGGAACTTCCGTACGCAAGATGCTACTCACGGTAACTCTGTTTCTCACCGTGTTTTAGGTTCTACAGGTCAAAACCAGACTCCTGGTCGCGTGTTCAAAGGCAAAAAAATGGCCGGTCACCTAGGTGATGAACGCGTAACAGTACAAGGTCTTGAAATTGTATCTATTGACGCTGAACGTTCTGTTTTAGTTGTTAAGGGTGCTATTCCTGGTGCAACTGGTGGCGACGTGATCGTTCGTCCTACCATCAAGGCCTGAGGGGAAATAACGTGAATTTAAATACTGTTTCCGGCTCTGCTGTTGAGTTGTCTGAAGTTGCCTTCGGACGTGAGTTTAACGAAGCACTTGTACACCAAGTTGTTACAGCTTACTTAGCTGGTGGTCGTCAAGGCTCAAAAGCTCAAAAGTCACGTGCTGACGTATCTGGCGGTGGTAAAAAACCATTCCGTCAAAAAGGTACTGGCCGCGCTCGTGCTGGTTCTATTCGTAGCCCAATCTGGGTTGGCGGCGGTAAAACTTTTGCTGCTCGTCCACAAGACTGGTCTCAAAAAGTTAACCGCAAAATGTACCGCGGTGCAATGCAATGTATCCAGGCGGAACTTGTTCGCCAAGATCGCTTGGTTTTGGTTGAAGAGCTTCAGGTTTCTGCTCCTAAAACTAAAGAATTGCTTGCAAAACTGAACGACTTGAACGCACCTCGCGCATTGATCGTTACTGATGCGGTAGATGAGAACTTATATCTTGCAGCACGCAACCTTCCACACGTTGATGTGGTAGATGCAACTGCAATCGATCCTGTAAGCCTGATCGCGTTCGATAAAGTTGTAATGTCTGTAGCTGCTGCTAAGAAAATTGAGGTAGAACTCGGATGAACAACGAACGTATCTATCAGATTCTGAAAGGACCAGTCTTCTCAGAAAAAGCACAAGTTTTAGGTGAAACTGCTGGTGTTCAAGTATTCAAGGTTGCGATTGATGCAAACAAGCTTGAAATCAAAAAAGCAGTTGAACAACTCTTTGGTGTAGAAGTGGTTAAAGTAAACACGACTATTACTAAAGGTAAGTCTAAACGCTTTGGTAAAACATTGGGACGTCGTTCTGATGTTAAAAAAGCATACGTCACCCTGAAAGCTGGCCAAGATGTTGAAATGGCTGACTTGGGCGATACCGCTGAAAGCGCAGCGGAATAAGGACGAAAATTATGCCTATTCAAAAATGTAAGCCAACGTCTCCAGGACGTCGCTTTGTAGAGAAAGTCGTTCACGACCATCTTCATAAAGGCGCTCCTTATGCTCCGTTGGTTGAAGCTAAAAAACGTACTGGTGGTCGTAACAACAACGGTCACATTACAACTCGTCACGTTGGTGGTGGTCATAAACAGCACTATCGTATCGTAGACTTCAAACGTAACAAAGATGGTATTCCTGCGACTGTAGAGCGTATTGAATACGATCCGAACCGTACCGCACACATCGCATTGCTGAAGTATGCTGACGGTGAACGTCGTTATATCATCGCGCCTAAAGGTCTGCGTGCTGGCGATAAAGTACAGTCTGGTAACGATGCTCCAATTCGTACCGGTAACTGCTTGCCACTTCGCAATATGCCACTTGGTTCTACACTACATAACATCGAACTGAAAATTGGTAAAGGCGCGCAGTTAGCACGTTCTGCTGGTACTTCTGTTCAGTTGTTGGGTCGTGACGGTTCTTACGCAATTGTTCGTCTGCGTTCAGGCGAAATGCGTAAAATTCACGTTGAATGCCGTGCTGTAATTGGTGAAGTTTCTAACCAAGAAAGCAACCTTCGCTCACTGGGTAAAGCTGGTGCTGCACGCTGGCGTGGTGTTCGTCCTACCGTACGTGGTATGGCGATGAACCCAGTTGATCACCCGCATGGTGGTGGTGAAGGGCGTAACAAAGGTATTCAACCTGTAAGCCCATGGGGTCAAAAAGCTAAAGGGTACAAGACACGTACCAACAAGCGTACGACTAAGATGATTATTCGCGACCGTCGCGTTAAGTAACAAGTAAAGGAATCTGACTAATGCCTCGTTCTCTGAAAAAAGGCCCATTCGTCGATGCGCACTTGTTCGCTAAGGTTGAAGCGGCTGTTGCGGCTAATAACCGTAAGCCGATCAAAACTTGGTCGCGTCGTTCGATGATCCTCCCAGACTTTGTTGGTCTAACAATTTCTGTTCATAATGGTCGTAACCATGTTCCAGTAATTATTACTGAACATATGGTTGGTCATAAACTCGGTGAATTCGCGCCAACTCGTACCTATCGTGGTCACGGTGTTGACAAGAAGTCTAAACGTTAAGGTGCTATGATGGAAGTTACTGCTAAATTACGCGGTGCCGCTATCTCGGCACAAAAAGCTCGTTTGGTTGCGGACCTTATTCGTGGCAAATCTGTTGCTCACGCGCTTAATATCTTGAACTTCAGCAATAAAAAAGCTGCGGTACTGGTGAAAAAAGCTTTGGAATCTGCAATTGCAAACGCTGAACACAATAACAGTTTAGATGTAGACGACCTTAAAGTTTCTACGATTTATGTGGATGAGGGCATGAGCCTGAAACGCATTATGCCACGTGCTAAAGGCCGTGCAGATCGTATTACTAAGCGTACTTGTCACATCACCGTTAAGGTAGGGGTTTGATATGGGTCAGAAGGTTCATCCAATCGGTATCCGCCTAGGTGTTGTGAAACGTCATAACGCTAACTGGTATGCGAATCCGAAACAATACGCTGAATATTTGCTTAAAGATCTTCAAGTACGTGAGTTTTTAACTAAAAAACTTAAAAGCGCGATGATCAGCAATATTCTTATCGAACGTCCTACAGGCGCTGCTAAAGTAACTATTAGCACTGCTCGTCCAGGTATCGTAATCGGTAAAAAAGGCGAAGATATTGAGAAATTACAGCGCGAACTTACCAACATCATGGGTGTTCCAGCGCAAGTAAGCATCAATGAAATTGATCGTCCAGACTTGGATGCTCGTTTAGTTGCTGAAGCGATTGCTTCTCAACTGGAAAAACGCGTTATGTTCCGTCGTGCTATGAAGCGTGCGGTACAAAATACGATGCGTGCTGGTGCTAAAGGTATCAAAGTTGAAGTTTCTGGCCGTTTAGGTGGTGCAGAGATCGCTCGTACTGAGTGGTATCGTGAAGGTCGTGTACCTTTACATACACTTCGTGCTGACATCGACTACGCTACCATGCGTGCTGAAACAACTTACGGTACAATCGGTGTTAAAGTTTGGATCTTCCGTGGTGAGATCTTGGGTGGCATGAAACAAGTCATGAACCCTGCTCCAGCTGAAGAGCGTCCAGCTAAACGCGGTCGTGGGCGTGGTGAAGGTCAAGAGCGTCGTGGTCGTCGTTCGGACCGTGCTGCAGACAAGGGAGAATAATCCATGTTGCAACCTAAACGTACCAAATTCCGTAAAGTGCAAAAAGGCCGTAACACTGGTCTAGCACATCGTGGAAGTACAGTATCATTTGGTTCTATCGCACTCAAAGCTACTGGCCGTGGTCGTATGACTGCGCGTCAAATCGAAGCTGCGCGTCGTACCATTAGCCGTCGTGTTAAACGTGGTGGTAAAATCTTTATCCGTGTATTCCCGGACAAACCAATTACTGAAAAGCCATTAGAAGTTCGTATGGGTAACGGTAAAGGTAACGTGGAATATTGGGTTTGCGAAATCAAACCAGGTAAGATCCTGTACGAAATGGAAGGTGTGAACGAAGAACTGGCACGTGAAGCATTTACGCTTGCTGCTGCTAAGCTTCCGTTTAAAACCACTATCGTGACTCGGACGGTAATGTAATGAAAACTAAAGATCTACGTGAAAAATCGGTAGAAGAATTGAAAGCTTTGCTTGATGAGCAGCAGCTTAACCAATTCCGTCTTCGTATGGCGAAAGCAACTGGTCAGTTGGGTAAATCGCACGAAGTGCAACTTGCTCGCAAGGCGATTGCTCGCATCAAGACACTCCTTACCGAAAAACAGGGGAACGGACAATGAGTGAAAATACAGTCCGCACGTTAACCGGCAAAGTCGTAAGTGACAAAATGGACAAGTCTATTGTTGTGCTTATTGAACGCCGCGTTCAACACCCGTTGTATGGCAAACTTATTCGCCGTTCAACTAAATTACACGCTCATGATGAGAACAACGTTGCTAAACTTGGCGACCTTGTGACCATTAAAGAAAGCCGCCCAATTTCTAAAACCAAGTCATGGACATTGGTTGAAGTTGTTGAAGCAGCTGCTGAGTAATTAGACGTTCTTGTTGCATCATCGGACAATTTCAAGTACTCTTTGAGCCTTTCGAAATTGTGACCGGTGATGCTCGGTTTTGGAGTAGGGCAATGATTCAAACCGAAACGATGCTCGACGTAGCAGACAACAGTGGTGCACGCCGCGTACAATGTATTAAAGTACTTGGTGGCTCACATCGTCGTTATGCTTCTGTTGGCGACATTATTAAAGTTACTGTAAAAGAAGCAATTCCACGTGGCCGTGTTAAAAAAGGCGACGTAATGAATGCAGTTGTGGTACGTACTAAGTTCGGTATCCGTCGTCCGGATGGTTCTTTGATCCGTTTTGATGACAATGCTGCTGTATTGTTAAACAACAATAAAGCTCCGATTGCCACTCGTATTTTCGGACCAGTGACTCGTGAACTTCGTACTGAACAGTTCATGAAAATTATTTCACTGGCTCCTGAAGTTCTATAAGAGGCAATCATGGCTAAGATTAAAAAAGGCGATCAGGTAATCGTGATCGCAGGTAAAGAAAAAGGCAAACAGGGTACTGTTCTGTCTGTTTCTGGTGACCGTGTTAAGGTTGAAGGCCTTAACTTGGTGAAGAAGCATCAGAAGCCAAACCGTGTAACTGGCGCTGAAGGCGGTATTGTTACTCAGGAAGCTTCGCTTCATATCTCAAACGTGGCAGTTTTTAATGCTACAACCCAAAAGGCTGACCGTGTTGGTTACCGCGTAGATGAAAACGGTGTGAAAACTCGCGTTTATAAATCTAACGGTGAATCAGTGGCGGTAGCGAAGTAATAGGTTGAATGGGCAATGGCCAGACTTAAAGCGCGTTACAATGAAGAAATCAAGACTAAGTTGAAAGAAGAACTTGGTCTTGCTAATGTGATGGAAACTCCTCGCATTACTAAAATTACCCTGAACATGGGTGTAGGTGCAGCTGCAACTGATAAGAAATTATTAGATGGCGCTGTATCTGATATGCAAGCAATTGCTGGTCAAAAACCAGTGGTAACACTTGCACGTAAATCAATCGCTGGTTTCAAAATCCGTGATGGTTGGCCAATCGGTTGTAAAGTAACTTTACGTGGCGACCAAATGTACGAATTCTTGGACCGTCTGATCTCGATCGCAATCCCTCGTATCCGTGACTTCCGTGGTTTCTCAGCGAAATCTTTCGATGGTCGTGGTAACTATTCTATGGGCTTGAAAGAACAAATCGTTTTCCCTGAAATCGATTTTGACAAGATTGATCGTATTCGTGGTATGGACATTACCATCACTACGACTGCTCGCACCGATGACGAAGGCCGTGCGCTTATGCGTGCATTCGGCTTCCCGTTCAAATAAGAGGTCGATATGGCTAAGAAAAGTATGATTAATCGCGAATTAAAGCGCGAGAAAACCGTTGCTAAATACGCTGCAAAACGTGCTGAGTTGAAAGCCGTAATTGCAAACGTAAATGCAAGCGACGAAGAGCGTTTTGAAGCGATGATGAAATTACAAGCATTGCCGCGTAATGCATCTCCAATCCGTCTTCGTAACCGTTGTGGTTTAACTGGTCGTCCTCATGGTTACTTCCGTAAGTTTGGCCTGGGCCGTAATAAACTACGTGATACAGTAATGCAAGGTGATGTACCAGGCGTTGTTAAGGCAAGCTGGTAAGGAGCGACTATAATGAGTATGCAAGATACCGTTGCCGACATGCTAACACGTGTTCGTAACGCACAAATGGCGAAGAAACAAACTGTTTCTATGCCGAATTCTAAGTTGAAAGTTGCGATTGCTAACGTACTTCAACAAGAAGGTTATATTTCAAATGTAGAAGTTGCTGATGTTGAAGGCAAACCTACTTTGACTATCACTTTAAAGTATTTTGAAGGCAAGCCAGTTATCGAAACTGTGAAACGCGTAAGCCGTCCAGGTCTTCGCCAGTATCGCGGTAAAGATAAACTTCCAAGCGTTAAGCAAGGTTTGGGTATTGCAATTGTTTCTACAAGCAAAGGCCTCATGACTGATCGCGCTGCACGTGCTGCAGGTATCGGTGGTGAAGTTATTGCTTTTGTTTCTTAATAGGTGATTCCTCATGTCTCGTGTGGCTAAAGCCCCAGTAACTGTACCTAACGGTGTTACAGTTACTCAGAACGGCCGGCAGGTCGAAGTGAAAGGCACAAAAGGTAACTTGTCTTTCAACCTGCATGCGCTGGTCGAGCTAAAACAGGAAGAAGGTCAGCTTCATATTGCTCCAGTTAAAGAGTCGAAAGACGCTTGGATGCAAGCTGGTACTGCTCGCGCTGTGTTAAATAACCTTGTAAAAGGTGTTAACGAAGGCTTCGAACGCAAGTTGCAACTGATCGGTGTTGGTTATAAAGCTGCGGTTAAAGGTGACGTTGTCAACCTGAACCTTGGTTATTCTCACCCAATCGATTATTCCCTTCCTGAAGGCGTAACTGCAGAAACTCCTACTGCAACTGAAATCGTACTTAAATCTGCGAATAAACAGTTGTTAGGTCAGGTAGCTGCTGACATCCGTTCATATCGTCAACCTGAGCCGTATAAAGGTAAAGGTGTTCGTTATTCGGATGAAGTTGTACTTCGTAAAGAAGCTAAGAAGAAATAAGGCGCGAGGTTCTGATGAACGAAAAGAAACAATCCCGTTTGCGTCGTGCGAAAAGCACACGCTTGCACATTCGTGCATTGGGTGCGACTCGTTTGTGTGTAAACCGCACTCCGCGTCACATCTATGCTCAAGTTATCTCAGCAGATGGTGGCAAAGTTTTAGCGCAAGCTTCTACTTTAGATGCCTCTCTGCGTAGTGGTACTACCGGTAATGTTGAAGCAGCTACTAAAGTGGGTGCTTTAATCGCGGAACGAGCTAAAGCAGCTGGCGTTACTAAAGTTGCATTTGACCGTTCTGGTTTTAAATATCATGGTCGTATCAAAGCCTTGGCTGATGCTGCCCGTGAAGGCGGCTTGGAGTTCTAATCATGGCGAAAGTTGAACAAAACGAAGGTCTCGTTGAAAAGCTGGTTGCCGTTGATCGTGTAGCCAAGGTTGTTAAGGGTGGTCGTATCTTCTCTTTCACAGCATTAACTGTTGTGGGTGATGGTAATGGTCGTGTAGGTTTTGGTCGTGGTAAAGCACGTGAAGTTCCAGCTGCTATCTCTAAAGCACTTGAAGCTGCTCGTCGCAACATGATCACTATCGAACTTAACGATGGTACTCTGCAACACCCAGTTCGTGCTCGTCATGGCGCAAGCCGTGTATTTATGCAACCTGCATCAGAAGGTACTGGCGTAATTGCTGGTGGTTCTATGCGTGCTGTTCTTGAAGCAGCAGGCGTGCGTAATGTATTGACGAAATGCTATGGTTCTACTAACGCTGCAAACGTCGTAAATGCAACCTTTAACGGTTTGCGTGACATGACTACTCCTGAGAAAGTTGCTGCGAAACGTGGTCTATCAGTAGAACAAATTCAAGGGTAATCAGTCATGAAAACGATTAAAGTTACCCAGACTAAATCTTCATCGCACCGCTTGAAAAATCACAAGCTGAGCCTGAAAGGTTTAGGTCTGCGTCGTATTGGTCATACTGTAGAAGTGCAAGATACGCCTTCTAACCGTGGTATGATCAACCAAGTCTACTATATGGTTAGTGTAGAGGAATAAGCCATGACTCTGCGTTTAAATGAACTTGCACCTGCGGAAGGTGCTAAACGTGAAAACCGTCGTCTGGGCCGTGGTATCGGTTCTGGCGTTGGTAAGACCGGTGGCCGTGGTGTCAAGGGTCAAAAATCACGTAAGAGCGGTGGTGTACGTCCAGGTTTCGAAGGTGGTCAAACTGCACTTTACCGTCGTTTGCCTAAATTCGGCTTCACTAGCCAAATCGCTTTAAAAACTGCTGAAGTACGTTTGTCTGAACTTGCTAAAGTTGAAGGTGATATTGTTTCACTTGAAACTTTAAAAGCAGCGAATGTAGTACGTAAAGATATGTTGCGTGCTCGTGTCGTACTTTCTGGTGAAATTACTCGTGCTTTCACTGTACAAGGTGTTGCATTGACTGCCGGCGCTAAAGCAGCTATCGAAGCTGCTGGTGGCAAAGTCGAGGAGTAATCGCTAGTGTCTATGTCTCCTGGTTCTTCAAGTCATGTTAACATGATGAAAGGTCAACCTTTTCATGTGAAATACCGTGAAATTATTCGTCGAATGATGTTTCTGATCGGCGCATTGTTGGTCTTTCGGCTAGGAGCGCATATTCCAGTACCAGGCATTAATAATGCTGCGCTCGAAAACCTATTCAATGCAAACCAAGGTACGATCCTTGGTTTGTTTAATATGTTTTCAGGTGGGGCATTAGAGCGAATGTCTATCCTTGCGCTTGGAATCATGCCCTACATTTCTGCCTCGATTATTGTGCAGTTGATGTCAACCGTGATTCCAAGTCTTGAAGCCTTGAAAAAAGAAGGCGAGCAAGGTAAGCGTAAGATTAATCAGTACACACGGCAAGGTACGCTGTTGCTGGCTTTAGTGCAAGCAACCGGCATGTGTGCCGGCTTGATTGGTCAGGGGATTACCCTAACTTCAGGTTTGGCTTTTTATGTACCGGCTGTAACCTCTCTGGTTGCAGGGACCATGTTTTTGATGTGGCTTGGAGAACAGATTACCGAACGTGGTGTTGGTAATGGTATTTCCATGATTATTTTTGCAGGTATTGTAGCAGGTTTACCTAATCTGATTATGCAATCGCTTTCATCTGTAGATAGCGGCCAGACCAGCCTGATTGGCTTGGTCATTTTTGGCTTGTTATCACTTGGGGTGCTGGCGGCAATTGTATTTATCGAAAAGGCCCAACGCCGCATATCAGTAAACTATGCACAAAAACAGCAGGGCCGTCGTGTATTTACTGCTCAGCAAACCCACTTGCCATTAAAAATTAATATGGCAGGCGTTATTCCGGCAATTTTTGCCAGCTCTTTGCTGCTGTTTCCAGCAAGCTTGGGCCAGTGGGTAGGGAGTGCTGATCCAAATGCAGGGATGATCAAACGTGGTCTTCAAGACTTGGCTCTTGTATTATCGCCTGGACAGCCTTTGTATTTGGTGCTCTTTGGTGCGTTAATTATCTTTTTCTGCTATTTTTATACGGCACTTGTTTTTAGTCCAAAAGAAGTATCAGAAAACTTAAAACGCAGCGGAGCTTACGTGCCTGGTATTCGCCCAGGTGAGCAAACTGCTCGTTATTTAGATCATATTCTCAATCGTCTGACCTTCATCGGTGCGATGTATATTACAGTGATCTGCTTGATGCCGATGGTATTGCAAAGTTCATTTGGTATTCCGTTTTATTTAGGCGGAACCTCCCTGCTCATCGTGGTAGTGGTTGTCATGGACTTTATGGCCCAGCTTCAGGCTCATCTGACTTCGCATCAGTATGACAACCAGAGTTTAATGAGAAAAACGACTGCTCATCCTAAAGGATAAGCGCACTTAGAGGTTTCATCATGAAAGTACAAGCTTCTGTAAAGAAAATTTGTGGTAGCTGTAAAGTTATCCGTCGTAATGGGGTTATCCGCGTGATTTGCAGCGCTGAACCTCGTCATAAGCAGCGTCAAGGTTAATCTGATCAAGACCTGTTGATTTCAGTAGGCTAATTAGGTTAATATCCGCCCCTCAAGATTTTTGTGGGGCGGTTGATTATCTCTACTGCCTTTTTGGAGAAAGTGAATGGCTCGTATTGCCGGTGTAAACATTCCGGATAACAAGCATGCTGTTATCTCCCTCACGTATATCTTTGGTATCGGTCGCCACACTGCTAAGAATATCTTAGCTGCTGCAGGCATCACACCGACTGTCAAGATCCGTGAATTGGATGATGCTCAGCTTGATGCGATTCGTGCAGAAGTTGCCAAGGTTCCAACCGAAGGTGATTTACGTCGCGAAATTTCCATGAACATTAAACGTTTAATGGATTTAGGCTGCTACCGTGGTCTTCGTCATCGTCGTAGCTTGCCTGTCCGCGGTCAACGCACCAAAACTAACGCACGTACCCGTAAAGGTCCGCGCAAACCGATTAAAAAGTAAGATTTCTGGAAGCTAAAAGATGGCTAAAGATACTCGCACACGCAAGAAGGTCACTCGTACCGTCTCTGAAGGTGTTGCACACATTCACGCGTCTTTTAATAACACCATTGTGACTATTACCGATCGTCAAGGTAATGCACTGGCTTGGGCCACTTCAGGTGGACAAGGCTTCCGTGGATCACGTAAATCAACTCCGTTTGCTGCTCAGGTAGCTGCTGAAGTTGCTGGTAAAGCAGCTTTGGATTACGGTTTGAAAAACCTGGACGTCCTTGTAAAAGGTCCTGGTCCTGGTCGTGAGTCTGCGGTTCGTGCATTAGGTGCAGTGGGTTATAAGATTAATAGCATTACCGATGTGACGCCAATCCCTCACAACGGTTGTCGCCCACCTAAAAAACGTCGCGTGTAAGGAGAAACATTCATGGCTCGTTATATTGGTCCAAAATGCAAACTCTCTCGCCGCGAAGGGACAGACCTGCAACTTAAATCTGGCGTTAAACCTTTTGACGTCAAAACTAAAAAACATGCTAAAGCGCCTGGCCAACATGGGCAATCTCGCGCTAAGCAATCTGAGTACTCACTACAATTACGTGAAAAACAAAAAGTACGTCGTATGTACGGTGTGTTAGAGCGTCAATTTAGTAATTACTATAAAGAAGCTGCTCGTGTTAAGGGTGCAACTGGTGAGAACCTGTTGAAGCTGCTTGAAAGCCGCCTTGATAACGTTGTTTATCGCATGGGTTTTGGTTCTACACGTGCAGAAGCTCGTCAGCTTGTAAGTCACCGTAGCATTACTTTAAATGGCCGTCGTGTAAACATTGCTTCTATTCAAGTAAAAGCTGGTGATGTTATTGCGGTTCATGAAGGTGCTAAACAACAATTACGTATTAAAAGCGCAATTGAATTAGCTGCTCAACGTGGAATTCCAGCTTGGATTGAAGTTGATCATTCTAAGTTTGAAGGTACGTTTAAAGCTGCGCCGGATCGTTCTGATTTACCTGCTGAAATCAACGAAAGCTTGATTGTAGAATTGTATTCTAAATAATCCTTGAGGTAGCAATAATGACGCGTACTGCAAACGAGTTTCTAACTCCGCAAGCGATCAAGGTCGAAGCGGTAAGCGGGACCTCGGCAAAAGTGATTCTGGAACCTTTAGAGCGTGGCTTTGGTCATACTCTAGGTAATGCTTTACGTCGCATTCTATTGTCTTCTTTGCCTGGCGCTGCTGTGGTTGAAGTAGAGATAGAAGGTGTCGAGCACGAGTACAGTACTTTAGAAGGCTTGCAGCAGGACATCGTCGAGCTCTTGCTGAACCTAAAAGGATTGTCTATTAAGCTGTTCGATCAAAACGAAGCTTACTTAACATTAGAAAAACAAGGTCCAGGCGATATTACTGCTGCTGACCTGCGTTTACCTCATAATGTTGAGGTGGTTAACCCAGAGCATTTGATTGGTACACTAAGTGCTTCAGGCTCAATTAAAATGCGCTTGAAGGTTGCTCAAGGTCGTGGTTATGAGACTTCTGACTCACGTTTCCCGGAAGGTGAAACCCGTCCAGTCGGTCGTTTACAGTTAGATGCTTCTTATAGCCCGATTCAACGTGTGTCCTACACAGTGGAAAACGCTCGTGTAGAACAACGTACTGACCTTGACAAGCTGATCATTGATCTTGAAACCAACGGTACTGTTGATCCTGAAGAAGCAATCCGCAAAGCGGCAACAATCTTGCAACAGCAAATTGCAATTTTTGTTGATCTTCAGAAAGATCAGGCACCTGTGGCTCAAGAACCTCGCGAAGAAGTTGACCCAATTTTGCTTCGTCCAGTGGATGATCTAGAGCTAACTGTTCGTTCTGCTAACTGTTTGAAGGCAGAAAATATTTACTACATTGGTGATCTTGTTCAACGTACTGAGGTTGAGTTACTTAAAACTCCAAACCTAGGTAAAAAATCGTTGACTGAGATTAAAGATGTTTTGGCATCGAAAGGTTTACAACTCGGCATGCGTTTAGAGAACTGGCCACCGGCTAGTCTGCGTATGGACGATCGTTTTGCCTATCGTAGCCGTTAATTAAGTAGGACTATCACCATGCGTCATCGTAATAGTGGTGTGAAATTAGGCCGTACAAGCAGTCATCGTAAAGCGATGTTCCAAAACTTGGCTAATTCTTTGTTCGAACACGAGTTGATTAAAACAACTGTGCCTAAAGCAAAAGAGTTACGTCGTGTTGCTGAGCCTTTAATCACTTTAGCTAAAAACGATACTGTAGCAAACCGTCGTTTAGCGTTTGCTCGTACTCGTTCAGCAGCAACTGTTGGTAAGTTATTTACCGTTCTTGGCCCTCGTTACAAAGAACGTAACGGCGGTTATCTGCGTGTTCTTAAAGCTGGTTTCCGTGCAGGTGATGCTGCACCGATGGCTTATGTAGAGCTTGTAGATCGCGAAGTTCAAGCTTCTGCAGAATAATTTTTATTATTCAAAAAAGGGCCGGTTTTTAACCGGCCTTTTTTTATTGATTGTCTGGCCAAATGTAAAATTGTCCTCAACTGATAAGAAAAATAGATAAATTGCATAAACTTGACATTGCCTATTGTCAATTTTGTGTTTTAATAAAATAATCGTGTTCAACAAGGTTATAACAATAAAATGGATAAACACATTGATGTTCTAATTGTAGGAGCTGGTATTTCAGGCTTGGGCCTGGCTGCGCATCTTTCTAAAAACTGCCCCCAGCGCTCATTTGAAATTGTAGAAAGACGTGAAGGAATCGGGGGAACTTGGGATTTATTCCGCTATCCAGGTATCCGCTCCGATTCGGATATGTCGACTTTTGGTTATAATTTCAAACCATGGCGTAAGGCCAAAATTCTGGCAGATGGTGCCTCAATACGCCAGTATTTACATGAGGTTGTGGATGAATTTCACCTAGACAGGAAAATTCATTTTAAACACCGAGTAATTTCTGCGAATTATGATACGGCCCTTAAACTCTGGATAGTGGAAATCGAAGACCAGCAAGGTCAGAACCAGACTTGGTACGCTAATTTTCTACTCGGCTGTACCGGTTACTATAATTATGATGAAGGCTTTATGCCTGAGTACCCTGGACAACACCAGTTTAAAGGTACTTTGGTGCATCCCCAGCATTGGCCAGAAAAGCTGGACTATACTGGCAAGCGAGTCATTGTGATAGGTAGCGGTGCAACAGCTATTACTCTCGTACCCTCTATGGTGAAAGGGGGGGCGGCTCATGTAACCATGCTACAGCGTTCGCCTACCTATATTGCTTCAATTCCTTCTATTGATTTTGTTTATCAGAAAATGCGTGGTTTTCTTTCGGAAGAGATGGCTTATAAACTGACGCGTGCACGTAATATTGGTATGCAGCGTGCAGTCTATGCACTCTCACAGAAACAACCTAAACTGGTACGTAAGCTCCTTTTAAAATCGATCGAAATGCAGCTTAAAGGTAAAGTAGATATGAAACACTTTACTCCAAGCTATAACCCATGGGATCAACGCCTTTGTGTAGTGCCCGATGGTGACCTGTTTAAAGCTTTGCGTGAAGGTCATGCCAGTGTCGAGACTGACCATATTGAAAAATTTACTGAAACAGGAATCCAGTTAAAGTCAGGCAAGCATCTGGAAGCAGATATTATTATCTCTGCAACTGGTTTGCAGATCCAGATTATGGGTGGAATACAGGGAACTGTAGATGGTCAACCGATAGATACCTCAGAACATATGCTATACAACGGTATTCTGATCAGTGACGTACCTAATATGGCAATGATTATTGGTTATATTAATGCTTCTTGGACCTTAAAAGTCGATGTTGCGGCAGAGTATATCTGTCGACTACTTAATTATATGGATAAGCATCATTACGATGAAGTGATAGCGCCTACCGATCATAGTGAGATTGAACAGGATACTGTGATGGGTAGCCTGTCCGCAGGATATATTCGTCGCGCTGCCGATGTAATTCCAAAGCAGGGGAAACATGCACCTTGGCAAGTGACTAATAACTATCTGGCTGATCGTAAAGCCCTGAAACAGGCGGGTTTTGAAGATGGAATCTTGCAATTTACTAAACGTGATAAACAGCTAGAACGTAAACCTAAACTGGTTTCATAATCCCAATTAAAAAGGAGCTTTAAAGCTCCTTTTGTAGTATTAGAATTTAGACTTTATAATGTTCTGGAAATTAACTCTTTCATGATTTCATTGGTGCCGGCATAAATTCGGTTAGCGCGGTGATCAATATAAACACGTGCGATTGGATACTCCAGCATATAGCCATAACCACCATGCAGCTGTAAACATTCATCCACGACCTTTGAATACATATCAGAAAGCTTATATTTGGCTGCTGCTGCTGCATCAATA
The DNA here is from genome assembly GCF_002434085.1 of Acinetobacter sp. UBA6571. Lineage (NCBI taxonomy): Bacteria > Pseudomonadati > Pseudomonadota > Gammaproteobacteria > Moraxellales > Moraxellaceae > Acinetobacter > Acinetobacter sp. UBA6571. The sequence continues at coordinate 234,238 of NZ_DJJJ01000035.1, forward strand.
CCTAATTGTGCCTCAAGTTGCAATTGCATACAGCGGTCCAGGTAGGTACGGCCCATGTCAATTTCTGTACGCAGTTCAGCGAGCTTAAATCGTGTATTTTGGAAAATTGCTATCGGTTTACTGAAAGCTTTGCGTTCTTTTGTATATTGTACCGTATGCGCAAATGCAGCTTCAGCACCAGCTTGGCAAATGATTGCTACCAGCATACGTTCCCATGCCAGCTCTTTCATGAGCATCATAAAGCCCATACCTTCCATGCCCAGCAGATTTTCTTTAGGTACCCGGACATTATCAAAAAATAGCTCACAAGTATCTTGGCCTTTCATACCAATCTTATTGAGCGGTTTACCTTTGCTAAAACCTGGACGGTCAGCCTCTACCATAATCAGAGACAGGTTTGCTGAACCTTTATCACTGTTCCCGGTTTTACAGACTACAATTGCCATATCGCAAAGATAACCATTGGTAATGAATATTTTCGAACCATTGATGACATATTCATCCCCATCCAGTATCGCCGAGGTACGTACTGCCTGAAGATCAGAACCAGTACCCGGTTCAGTCATGGCAATAGCAGTTACTACTTCGCCGGTAGCCATTTGTGGCAGCCAGTACTGTTTCTGCTTCTCATTACCAAAATTATTAATATAATTCGCTACAATATCAGAATGCAGAGAAAAACCGGTCGCTGAGTCACCCGCATAGGCCTGTTCTTCAATCAAAATCATACTATAAAGCCGGTCTACACCAGCGCCGCCATATTCTTCTGGCATGGTCGGGCAAAGCAGACCCAGAGCTCCAGCTTTATTCCATAAATCACGATCTACATGCTGCTGTTGCTCGTATCGTTCTGTATAAGGGATGACTTCCTTTTCATAAAATTTACGTACAGTCTCACGAAATGCATCATGATCAGAATTAAACAGATTTCTAGGTAACATGGGTGCAAGCGGACGAATAGCAGCAGATTGCATTTTTTGTTTTATCCTTGTGTGATATTTTCTTTTAAACCTAAACAGCCCGGCTTTTTTGTACAATAGGCCAAATGCTCAATCACCATCAAAAAATTGATGGTTTTCGCCATTTTATGGAAAAGCTGCAAATTTTAAGAGTGGATCAGTTAAACTATTCTGAAATTATTCACTTGGGGATAGAAAATGTCTGAAGAAATGACTTTGGAAGAACGTAAAGTAATTTACCGTGCACGCCGGGGACTAAAAGAAATTGATGTATATTTTGACCCTTATGTAAAACAATATTATTTACAAGCTGATGCGGAAGAAAAAGCCACCTTCGCCGAGCTCGTCGCACAGGAAGACCCTGATCTTCTAGACTGGTTTATGGAGGTTTCTGAACCCCCACGTCCGGAGATGAAACAGCTAATTATTAAACTTAAACATTATGTCCATGGTTAAGCAGTGTTTTAAGCTGAAACCTAGCCGCATGGCTATTATGGTTCAGCTTTCTTTACTACTCGGTTTGCTGATTTTGTTCTATTCACTACTACCGTTGGGGCTATGGCTAATCTGTTCTGTCATTGGTTTGATAAGTTATAGCTTATTTTTAAAAATGCCGCGTCCTGTACGCTTTGAATATCTAGATGCTGAAGAATGGACTCTTCAGTTCTCTAAAGCCAAACACTTAGATCGTGTTGTGATTCGAAAGATAATTGATCATCAACTTTATATTGTAATTTATTTTCAGAAAAATCAGGTTAAACCCTTGGTTATCTGGAGTGATCAATTGTCTCTTGTATACTGGAAAAAATTAAAAATATTAGCCAAGCTGTATTAATAATATTAAAATATTGTTTTAATTTACTTTTTTGTTTATGTAAATTATTTATTAATCCCATTATTAGGTGAGTTGCTGTTTATCGAATAAATTATAAAAATTTTAACTTGTCTGACAATTCTTCATGTCTAGTTGTTAAATATAGGTTAAATTGATTCACAAGTAGTTTTTAATATCTTTCATTTTTAGATAACACTAGATTAAAACGCTGCATCAAATTTAAAAAATTACAAATGAATTTGAATGTAGGGTTTGCACTGAATATGTCCAGTTAATAAGTAGCATGTGCTGAACCGTCGCAATGCTACTTTTTTTTGCCTAAATTTTTTAAATTTCCTGATTCAGGTCATATTTAATCGTACTTTTTACTGGCACAGTTGCAGTGAAAATTAGAGTAATTACTCTTCTCTTCAGATTTTGCATCTGATATGTTGAGCTAACTCATGGATATAACAAAATTAAAAAGAGGACAGGAAGAATGTTAAACGTCCAAAAAATTGGCCAAGGCATGGCACTCGCAGTAATGGCAAGTTCTTTATTTACCGGATGTTCTTATGCAGTAAAGTCTGGGACAAATCTGGCCTTGGGCTTTAGTGAGCGGCACATTGTGCCCCCAATACTGGCTATGAATGATTCGGATATGGTCTGTAATTCTGGTAATGCTTTAACACCTGCAATTATGGCGACTAAAGATATGGGGGGAGATCCTACCCGCATAGCTGTGTTGCTCTACACGGCTTCTGGCATGTGTGCGGAAAATCAGGCACTTGAAGCCGAGTTGCGTTATTTGCGTGCATCAAAAAGTGGTAACGTGACCGAAGCACAGGATGCCCGGATTGAGCAAAAACGCTGGGCTGCAACTGCTGCACAGCGCCAGTATACAGCGTATCAACTATTTGCAGAGCGCTGGGAAGCAAAACATAAAGCTACTCTCGGTGACTCATGTCCGACCATGCGTAGTGACCTAGACCAGACTGTGTATTTGCTGGGAATGATCAGCGGCTTGCAAGCCATGACTAATGATATTAATTCGGGGGGTGAAGCCAATGTACCTAAAGATATCGCTGCAATTGTAGAGCGCGGCATGACTTGTCTGGATAATAACAAGTTCTGGGGCGCTCCGCAGGCGACCCGCGCCGTGATCTGGACTCTGTTGCCTGGTTCAGGTGATGGTAAACCCGACCCGTATCAAACCTTAAAACAATCGGTGCAAATTGGAGAGCAAAAAGGCGTGCGCATGTCACATGCATTATATGCAGTCGCAGCACAGGCATCAGGTGATGATAATAAAATCCGTGAAGCATTACGTACTTATCATGCCTCACTTGCTGAAGACAAACCGGTCAATCCGGATTACCGTTTAATCGATACGATGGCAGGAATGATGGTTCGCGGCATTTCTGATCGTTACTGGACTGAGAATACCGGAGTACGTACTGCTGAAGGCGGGATGAGCAGTTTCTGGGATGAGCAGCAATCTGGTAATGAACTAGAGGACCTGTTTGAAGGAGGAGATACAAATGGCGTGGAGGACTCTAGCGATATAGAAGCCGAAGCATCAGATACCCCAAACGAAACTAAACAGGGCAATTAAAAGTTCAGAAAGGGCAGAACATGATGTTAGCATAATCTGGATTTACCTATATTTGAACATGGTGAGTATAAGGGCATATGACTATAAACGACTGGAATTTAATTAAGAAGCTAGTTTTTATAGCAAGCTGTGCCTCAATTTCAGCCTGTTTACAGGTATATGCGGATTATTTTATTTATTGGCGTGATCTTGTATTTAGAGAGCCGTGGCGTTTATGGTCTGCCCACTGGGTTCATGTAGGCTGGATACACTATTTACTGAACATGCTGGCATTCTCTTGTCTGCCTTTTATTTTTCCCTATATTCGTATTCGCAATTTCTTTTTCTTGCTGATTGTTTTGGCTCCACTCATCAGCCTGAGTTTTTATTATATTTTACCCTCAGTTGAAGCCTATGCAGGTCTATCCGGTGTCTTGCATGGGTTATATGTAGCAGGCGCAGTCATCTATAGCCAGTATAAAAGAGAGCGTAAATTTGCATTATTAGTGTTCAGTCTGATACTGGCCAAACTACTTTGGGAAAATACAATAGGTCAGCAGGGAACAGCAGAGCTAATTGGCAGTCCCGTACTGGTTGAAGCTCATCTGCTAGGCGTATTCTGGGGCACTATATTGGCCTTAATTGCTCTGGTATACCGCAGGGGGAAAATTAAAATAGGCACGGCAATTTAGAAAAAGAGCAAGGATCGTATTTAACTACTTTTTACAGTTTCATCATAAATAGCGTAACCGTAGTGTGGATAAGGATATATCCACATTAAAGAAATAAAAAAAGAATTTTATGCCCAAGCATTGCTGAAGCATAAACACAGGATAAAAGTGGAAAGAACATGCAACCAACACAAAAACAAACTGGCTTGGGTCGCCTAAGCTATATCTGGACAGAGTGGATTTCCACTTTTGTTATTCTTGTTTTGTTACTGCTTACACTGGTGATTGGGACCGGTGAAATGATTCATGGTCAACTACTACGGATGGGAGAACGTCTGTATGGCGATCCTGCAAGTGGAATGCAATATTCGTTTTTACGGGCTGAACCAGAAAAGCCAACCTGTGAACGTCATCCTGATATTGATGCACAGGTACAAAAACAGATGCAGGCCAATGCGGCAGATGAGTTCGCTGATATTTTCGGCACCGCTTCAGAAGCTGATGTTAGAGCTTCGATCTTGGCAGGGCAGCAACTCTGTGAAGAAAAATATCAGTTCCATGATCGGGCAGTTACCTATATTGATGACCACAGTACCCTCAGAACATATCGGGCTGTCGAAACTTCATTTTTCGGAGTTTTTCAATTTGGAACCGAAAACCGTGCTCTAATTTTAGTTATTATGGTGGTATTTTCTGCCATCAGCGCGACTTTAAAAACCCATCATATTGGTTTGCGGAGCCCCGCTACTCGAATTGACTATAAAGTATATTCGGTCTTCATGCTGGCGGCGAATCTTTTACTCACTTCATCTGCTTTAAGCCAATATCATTCAATGATGAATGCCGGAGTTGAAATTGGCCGGGAAATCCAGATTATTTATGGGCTGTGGATTACCCTGTTTGGTATATTAAGTCTAATCAGTTTGTTCTATCTGTTTAAGCCTCCTAATCCGTCACGTGAAGGCGGCAGCTTAGGTCTGGCATTTCTAAGTGTGCCT